>JBJMKM010000090.1:0-30013 GCA_045805825.1 Solirubrobacterales bacterium | reverse complement strand
CGGCCTCCTCCAGCAGCTGGGTGAGCGCGAATGCCGACAGCGGCGTCTGCTGCGGCGGCTTCCAGACCCTCGTGCAGCCCGCGGCGATCGCGGGGCCGACCTTGCGGGTTCCCATCGCCATCGGGAAGTTCCACGGCGTGATGAAGAAGCACGGGCCGACAGGCTGGCGCATCACCAGCACCCGCGAGGCGCCGTTGCCCGCGACCTTGTAGTAGCCGTCGATCCGCAGCGCCTCGCCCGAGAACCAGCGGAAGAACTCCGCCGAGTAGGCGATCTCCGCGTTCGACTCGGCGACTGTCTTGCCCATCTCGAGGGTCATCAGGAGGGCGAGGTCGTCTGCACGCTCGTTCAGGGCCTCGAAGACGTGCCAGAGGATCGCCGAGCGATCATTGGGGGGCGTGGCCGCCCACTCCGCCTGCTTGGCGACGGCCGCATCCAGGGCCGCCTTCGCGTCTTCGGGCGTACCGTCGGCCACCTCGCACAGGGCCTCGCCGGTCGCCGGATCCTCGACGACGAGGGTCTCGCCGCCGCTCGCGTCGCGCCACTCGCCGCCGATGTAGAGCTGCTTGGCGACCCGGTCGACGACGGTCTGCTCCTTAGTCGCGATTGCCATCCCACACCTCCATCGAAGTCATCGCCATCCAAGGTACCCGACGCCACCTCCTACGATCGTCCTGTGGCAGGGAACCTCGCGGCATGGTCGAAGCGCGACTGTGCGCCCTCGTTTCGACGGCGGGCCGGCGCAGGCAGATGAGATTTCGGCGAGCAGAGGAA
Source organism: Solirubrobacterales bacterium (assembly GCA_045805825.1). Taxonomy (GTDB): domain Bacteria; phylum Actinomycetota; class Thermoleophilia; order Solirubrobacterales; family 70-9; genus AC-56. Next base: position 29,239 of record JBJMKM010000090.1, on the reverse strand, counting down.
ATTGCGGCCATCGCCGCGTTGTGCGGGGCTCTCGCCGCGCTTGCCTTTGCCGCCAGCGCGTCCGCTGCGGGCTGGGTCATCAAGGGCCGGGGCTTCGGGCACGGCGTCGGGATGAGCCAGTACGGGGCCTATGGCTATGCCAAGCATGGTCGCGGGTACAAGGCGATCCTCGAGCACTACTACCGCCACACCCGCATCGACAAGGCGAGTGGGTCGATTCGGGTCCTCCTCGCGTCGGGTGTGGGCTCCGTCGGATTCCGAGGTGCGCGCACCGCATGCGGCAAGCGGCTACGCAAGGGTCGCGAGTATCAGTTCGCCGATGCGGGCTCGAAGGTTGTCCTGCGCAGCGCGCGCGGACGCAGGATCGCGGCCTGCGGTCACTCCGGGACCGCCAGGGGCGGTCACGGGATCCACGTCGACGGCAAGGGCACGTACCGCGGCAAGCTCGTCGCGAAGGAGACGGGCGGGCTGCTCGTCGTAAACAAGGTAGGTCTCGACGACTACGCGCGCGGCGTGATTGGCAACGAGATGTCCTCGTCGTGGCCGGCGAACGCGCTGCGGGCGCAGGCCGTGGCGACCCGGTCGTATGCCCTAAGCACGAGCGCCGGCCACGGGTTCGACGTCTACGACGACACACGCAGCCAGGTGTATGGCGGCAAGGGGAGCGAGAGCAAGCCGACTAACCGCGCCGTTCGCTCCACCAGCGACGAGGTCCTCCGCTACCACCGGCAGGTGATCACGGCCTTCTTCTTCTCGACCTCAGGGGGGCAGACGGAGAGCGTCCAGTACGCGTTCGGCTCCGGCGCCGTGCCTTACCTCAAGAGCGTCAAAGACCCCTACGACGACGTCTCGCCGTACCACAAGTGGAACGTTCGCTACTCGCAGCGCGAGATGCAGTCAAGGCTCGACGGCCTGTTCCGCGGACGGCTGAAGAGGGTCAAGGTCACCAAGACCGGCGATTCGCCGCGAATCGTCCAGGCGAAGGTGATCGGCTCGCGTGGCAGCTCGCGCGCCTCGGGTTCGACCCTTCAGGGCCGCCTGGGCCTGATGAGCACCTGGGCGCGGTTCCGCAAGCACTGACGCCGCGTCACCCGTCCGGGTAGGGCTGCAGCGGGATCCCGTGGTCGGTGTCGCGCATGCCGAGCTCGTACGCCGCGCCACCGAACAGCTGGATGCGCTCGGGCGGCCGTCCGTCTCGTTCGACCTCCAGCTCGAGGTCGGCTATCGAGCAGTTGAGCGTGTTGTGCTCCGGGCCCTTCGGATCCGCGTAGAGGAAGGCGACGAAGTTCCGCGACTCCGCGCCGACACGTCCTCGGACCTTGACGCCCTTGCCGGCGATCCCGAACGTGCAGCTCGTCGGCTGTTCGGACACCTTGGTCGACAGCATCCGGTCGAGGCCGCCCAGGCGATGCTCGACATCGCCCACCCGCAGCATCCCGTTGGCAACCCAAGGCGTCCGGACGGGCCCGAGCTTGATCCGCCCGGCCGCCATGTCGAAGTAGGCGGGCTCGTCGCCGTCGAGGAACGCGCCCTGCACCCAGACCCACCGCTCGGCGTGCTCGGCGCCCCAGTTGTGACCGACCATTCCGGGCCAGGAGGCAAGCTCGAGCTCCTCGCCGCCAAGGCTCACCCGGCCGTCGAAGCGAGCGCTCGGATACGGCGAGAGGAACTTGGTTTTGGGCAGCGCGGCGTCGTAGAGGCGGTCATACGGGAGATGGTGAAACGGCTCGCCTTCGTCCGAGAAGCGCAGGTCCCAGCTCACCCCCAGGTCGGGCGTTGCGATCTCCCCGGCTGCGCGGCCGGGTTCGAACACGGCGCCGTCGATCCGGATGTAGCCACCCTCTGGCGCCGACAGCTCCTCGGCGCCGAACGAAGCTTTGGTGGCGCGCGGGGCCGGCGCGTCAGCGTCGAACAGCGTCAGCCACAGGGCGGCGGTGGGGTCGGCGTCGGGTCGCTTGTGGACCGTGTGGCGAATCCACACGCCGCGCCCGCCGGCGGGCCGGGTCGCCTTCAGGTAGTAGCTCTCGTAGTGGCCGGCGCCCCTGGGGACGTCGGGGAACCGCGGCGCGCTTCGCACGCGGCCAATCTATCCGGCGCGGGCGTTCAGCTAGCTCCAGCCATCCCATTCCTTGAGCTTCTTGGTCACAGAGCGCATGGCGTGACCGCCCTCGTACCAGCCGGGCTTCGACCAGATCTCGAAGTGGAGGTGGCACCCGCTCGCGTCCCCAGTTTGGCCGACTCGCGCGATCGTCTCACCAGTGTGCACCCGCGATCCCTTCCGCGGGCCACGCCGCTTCAGGTGCATGTACACGTAGTCGTGCTTGTCGCGGCGTCCGTCGATCACGACGTAGTAGCCGGCGCCGCCGGCCTGGTAGCCGCTGTACTGCACCCGGCCGCCGCGCGCCGCGACGATCCGTTCGCCGCACTTCGCGAGGATGTCCTGCCCCTGATGCACGTGCCCGGCACGGGGTGCGCCATAGCCGTCGCCGTAGCTGTGGCGTCCGCGCACCGGGAACTTGGCTGGATAGAGCTTGATCGAGCGATCGTCGCCCTTGGCGCGCGAGCGGTCGAGATCGGTGTCTTGCATGGTGCGTACGCGGAACAGGTAGACGCCCTTGCCCGCCACCTTGCCGTCGCGCGTGACGCCGTTCCACCGCACCTTGTGCGTACCGGGCTTCACGTTGTCCCGCCGCCACACCTTGACCGTCTTCCAGTTGCTGCGCCTGACGGCCTGGATCTTGAGGTCCTTGGAGCGGTCCCCGTCGACCGTGAAGGTGTATGTGATCCGACGATCGCCGTAGATGAAGGCCTTCCCCGGATGGGCGGCCTCGCCGACCAGGCGCATGGCGCCGCCCCCGCCGCCGCCGGTGCTGTCGCCGCCCGTTCCACCGCCCGCCGTGGCGGTGTCCGTGGCGCCTGACGAAGTTGGGTCGCCGCTGGCTTCAGGCGTGGTGGTGGTGGTGGCCGTGGTGGCGGTCGGTGCGTCAGCCCCCGTCTCGCCGAAGGCGACGCCCGCGGCCGCGCAAAGGGCCGTGCTTGCGGTGGCGAGCACGAGTACACCCGCCCGCGCCCGGGAACGCCCCAGGCGCATCTCAACGATCTTGCGGCTCAACTCAACAGCCTCCTCTTTCTCGGGCCTACGGAGTTAGCTGTCGGGCTCGCGCTGAAAGAGCTGCGCTACGGCTGGTGTGCCGATTCGCCCCTGGGGCCGTGGCCCCGTTGGTTCCCCCGCTCCCCGGCACAGCGCACCGGGGATTCGGCATTTCTAAGGCTTGCTAACGGAAAAGCGGCGCAAGGCTAACAAATCTACGGGCGGAAGACCCGACCCGACGGGCGCGGCGAATTCCCCTAGTGCCGAATGGTGATCACGTCGCCGTCTCGCACGACGTAATCCCGACCTTCCGTTCGCAGCATCCCGCGCTCGCGCGCCTGGGTATAGCCCCCGGCCTCGACGAGCTCCTCCCATCCGATCACCTCGGCCCGCACGAACTCGGCCTGGATGTCACCGTGAATCCGGCCCGCGGCGTCCCATGCGCTCGCGCCGCGCGGCAGCGCCCGCGCCCGCGCCTCGGCGCCACGGTGTGCGGTGAAGAAAGTGATCAGTTCGAGCAGGTCGTATGCCGCCCGCACCAGACGCGCCAGGCCGGACTCGTCGATCCCGAGCTCGGCCCGCATCTCGGCCGCTTCGTCGGCTGAGAGCTCGGCCAGCTCCGCCTCGATCCGGGCGCTCACGGCGATGCACGGCGACCCGCCGGCGTGAGCGGCGAGCTCAGCTGGCGGCTCCTCGGTGCCCTCGTCCACGTTCGCGACGTACAGGATCGGCTTGGAGCTCAGCGCCTGCAGGTTCGAGGGCGCGTGCGCCGCGGCCACCGGCGCCGCGACGGTGCGGGCGGGCTCCCCGCGGCGCAGCGCGTCGAGCACCCGCTCGAGCCACTCCCGCTCGCCGACGAGCTCCTTCGCACCGGCGCCGGCTTGCCTTCGCACTCGGTCCAGTCGGCGCTCCGCCTGCTCCAGGTCGGCGAGGTACAGCTCCGCCTCGACAAACTCGGCGTCGGCGACCGGGTTCACGCGGCCCTCCGGGTGAGGAATCGAGTCGTCGGCGTGGGCCCGCACGACGTGGCAGATCGCGTCGGTTTCCCGGATCTCCGCCAGAAACTGATTCCCCAGTCCCTCGCCCTGCGATGCGCCGCGCACGAGCCCGGCGATGTCGCGGAACTCGATCGTCTCCGGGATCAGGGGGCTTGCCTCGGCCGCCTCCGCGACCGGGCCGAGGCGCTCGTCTGGGACCGCGACGATCGCGACGTTCGGCTCCACGGTCGTGAACGGGTAGGGCGCCGTCTGGGCGGATGCCTTCGTCAGCGCGTTGAAAAGGGTCGTCTTGCCGGCGTTCGGAAGACCGACGATCCCGACCTTCACTGAGGTTGAGGATCGGACTGCGCCTGAGATGCCTCCCCGCCGGAGGCCGCCCGCTCTGGGCGATCTCCATTGGATCCTCCGTCCGACTCGGCGACGCCCGCCGCACGGGCGACGACCAGATCGATCAGCCGGTCCTCGGTACCGGGACCCCGAAGGCCCGGCCAGACCGCGCCGAGCGCGACGCCGAGGGCGGCGCCGGCGAGGACATCGGACGGGTAGTGCATGCCGAGATACGGCCGGGTGATGCACAAGGCGGCCGCGAGGCCGAGCAGTGGCAGCCTGGCGCGAGGCTCGACGCGGCTCATCGCCGTCGCCGCGGCGAGCGAGGACGTTGCGTGCGCCGACGGGAACGACAGGGCACTCGGCGCGCTCGCCAGCGCAGGCAGCCGCCGCAGGCGCGGGCGATCGCGGCGCACTGCGACCTTCACCAGATAGTTCAAGCCCACTGCCACCGGTGCCACGGGAGCGGCGCGAAGCCAGCGCTTCCGCCGATTCGGATCGCCGGCGGCGGCCGCGAGGGCGATCGCGATCCAGACGGCGCCCCACTCGCCCGTCATCCCGAGCGTCTTCATCCCGTCCTCGATCGCCGGCGAGTGCCCTCGGGTCCGCAGGAAACGAAGGACGCGCCTGTCCGCTCGATTGAGGAGCCGCACCACCGGCCTGAGAATACGGGCAGCCCCCTCCGGCAGCGGCCGGTGGGCTCGATCGGGAAGAATCCTGGCGATGGCAACCACGACCGCGCGCATGGTGCCCGGTTACCGGCATGTTCCGGGCAATCACTGCGGCTCGACCGCGCTGCGGAACCTTCTTGCCTTCCACGGCCTGGAGCTATCCGAGGAGATGGCCCTCGGACTGGGCGCCGGCATCAGCTTCTACTACGTGGTGATCGAGGGCTCGTCGCCGTCGCGATTCACCAACGGCCGCACCGGGAGACTGGAGGAGCAATTCGTCGAGCTGACGGATGCTCCGCTCCGTCTGGACACCTTCGACGATCCCGATGGGGCGTGGCAGGCCGCGGCGGGCACCGTCGAGTCCGGCCGCCCCGCGATCCTCATCACCGACCTCTACTACCTCGACCATTACGGGAAGTCGGCGCACTTCCCGGGTCACGCCGTCGTGCTCGCCGGCTACGACCCCGAGGTGGCCTACCTCTCCGACACCGGCTTCGAGGAGCTCCAGACGACCAGTCTCGAGTCGCTCGCCCGCGCACGGCACGGCAAGCATCCGATCTTCCCCCTCGAAGGCCACATGTTCACGGTGCCGGAGGGAGCGGAGGTTGGCGATCTCTCGGGCGCGGCGCCGGAGGCGATCGCGCGCTGCGCTCGTGGAATGCTCGAGCCGGAGCTGGGCGACTTCCAGGGCCTCCCGGCCCTTCGCCGTTTTGCGGCGGAGGTGGGGGACTGGCCCGAGGCCGCCGAGGACTGGCGCTGGTGTGCGCGCTTCCTCTACCAGGTGATCGAGCGCCGCGGAACCGGTGGCGGCAACTTCCGGCTCATGTACTCGCGATTCCTCGAGGAGGCCGGATACGAGCAGGCAACGCTGGCGGGTGACGCCGCCGCGGCCTGGACCGCGCTTGCGGCGGCAGCCCAGGCCGCGAGCGAGCCCGACGAGCCCGACCCCGGGCTGTGGTCCAGCGTCGCATCGGAGGCGGCCGGCGTCCTCGAGATCGAGGAGCGCCTGTGGGAGGCGCTGGCCGCCTAGGGGCGGGCGCTAGGCGCTCGCGTGCGCCATCGGGTCCGGAGCACCGAGCTCCGACATCTCGGGGGCCTCGTACGCCTTGCCGGGAATGGCCCCGATCGCAAGCACCCGGACGCCCTCCTCGCCAGGCCAGATCTTGCGATTGGTCCCCGGGCTGACGCGGATCATGGTCTCGGTGTCGAGCGGGAAGCGCTCGCCCTCGATCTCGATCTCCGCCGAGCCGCGAAGCGCCACGTACACCTCCTCCTGGCCGTCCTCGGAGTGGTCGTGATCCGGGTACTGCTCCGCTCCGGCGGGGATGTCCATCACCTGCATCCCGAACGAGCTGATGCCGAGCTCCGCTCTCGCACGCTTGAACGCGCCCATGTAGATGGCCTCCATGTCGTCGATCTTCTTCACGGCGTAATCGGGCACTGGCCCCTCCTTCGATGGTGTGCGGCGGTCGCCGCCACTCTAACGCACGAACGTTCGTGCGACAAGCCCGGAAGTATTCCCGTGGTGACGCCAGCCGCCGCCCAGAGGAGAGGGAGCGAGCGCCGGCCTCGTCGCACGCGCGCGGCGATCCTCGCGCGCGCCGTCGACCTAGCCTCCGTCGAGGGGCTCGAGGGCCTGACGATCGGTCGGCTCGCGAGCGATCTCGGGATGAGCAAGAGCGGCCTCTTCGGGCACTTCGGCTCGAAGGAGGAGCTACAGCTCGCGACGATCGAGGAGGCGTCGGCGCGGTTCGTGGGGAAGGTGGTCGAGCCGGCGCTCCCCGAGCCGGAAGGAGAGGCCAGGCTCCGCGCCCTTTGCGGCGCCTTCATCGACTATCTCGAGCGGGGCGTCTTCGCCGGAGGGTGCTTCTTCGGCGCGGCGTCGATCGAGTTCGACGACCGGCCGGGGCCGGTCGGCGACAGGGTGCGGGATTCGATCGCAGCCTGGATCGGCTACCTGGAGGCGCAGGCGGCTGCGGCCGGCGCCGCGGATCCCAAGCTCGTCGCGTTCGAGCTTCAGTCCCTTGCGCAGGGGGCGAACTCGGCGTTTCGGCTGTTCGGCGATCCCGAGACCTTCGCCCGGGCGCGCAAGGCGATCGACGCCGTCATCGACGGCCAGGCTCAGGGTTCCAGGCGAGCGAAGTAGGCGAGCGTGGGTCCGCTTCGCCGGGTCAGCCGTAGGCCCGCACCTTCGGCGCGCCGCTCGAGCGACCGGAGGGTGACCATGTGTGGGTCGCCAAAGAGCTCACCTACGATCAGCCGTCCGCCGGGCCGAAGCACGCGTGCCACCTCGCGCAGCCCGGCGTCCTGATCGGGAATCTCGCCGAGGACGGTGATGAGGATCGCGGCGTCGAATGAGTCGTCCCCGTAGGGCAGGTCCTGCGCATCGCCCTGAGTGGGATTGATGTTCCAGAGCCCCCGCTCGCGCGCGCGCCGGATCGTGTGCTCCAGCATCTCCTGCTGGAGATCGAAGATCTCGATCGTCCCGTCGGCGCCCACCCATTCGGCGAGGTCAAGCGTGTAGTAACCGGTTCCCGGACCGATCTCCAACACCCGCTCGGCGGGTTCGGGCTCGAGGATGTCCCGCAGCCGGTCGCGGGTGATGATCGGATGCGGCGCCTCGACCCAGAACCGCTGGCTGTACGGGCAGGCGGACGGGTTCTTCCGCCACCACAGCGCGACGCCTACAACACCGAGCGCGGCAGCGCCGAGGAGCTTCCTCACTTGTTCGAGAAGCCGACCGTGTGCGGCGCGGCGGCAGTGCGGATGAAGACCACCTGGGTCGTGTCCAGCGCCACCGGGCCGTCCTCGGCGTCGAGGTCGTGCCAGCCGTCGCGCCGCTCCACCGCCTGGCGCAGCTCGCGCAGCGTGTCGTCGGTTACGCGCGCCGACATCACCTGCCCGCCCGCGAAACCCACCTCGATCCGCTTCATCTCCGCCATCTCGTCTCCTATTCGTGTTCCGCGGGCTCGACCAGCTCGGTCAGGACGCCGCCGGTGGACTTTGGGTGCAGGAAGGCGACCCGGCTGCCGCGGATGCCGACCCGCGCCTCGGAGTCGATCAACTCGACGCCGACCTCCTTCAGGTTGACGAGCGCCGTGTCGATGTCGTCCACGCGGTAGGCGACGTGATGGAGCCCCTCGCCGCGGCGCTCGACGAACTTGCCGACGACAGTGTCCGGGCCGAGTGGGGAGAGCAGCTCGATGTGGCCGTCGCCGACGTCCAACAGCACCGCCTCGACGCCCTGCTCCTCCACCTTCTCCCGGTGGACCAGAGGCATCCCGAACGTGCCCTCATACAGCGCGATCGCTCGGTCGAGATCCGACACGGCGATGCCCACGTGATCGATCAGCCCGAACACGGGCGTGAGTTTATGGACCCCCGGGAGAAGCCTGCCGGCTAGCGCTGCTCGGGCTCCGGCGGCTTCGCGACCAGCGCGGCGGCGCGATCCCCGGGCCGCGGCTCATCGCGTTGCGGCTCGGGCCGCTCGGCATGGTCGTCGGGCTGCATGCGCTCGCCCTCCATGATCCCCTGGATCTCCCCGTGCTCGATCACCTCGTTCGCCAGCAGGCGCTCCGCGATCTCGTCGAGGAGGTCACGGTGGTCGACGAGGAGCCGGTAGGCGCCGCGATAGGCCTCCTCGGAGATCTCGGTGACCTCCTCGTCGCGTGTCTGGCGCAATGCGTCGGAGACGGTGTAGTCGTCGGCCGGAACCTGATGGGAGCGGATGGAGGTGCCCATCCCGTACTCGAAGACCATCGAGCGAGCGATGTCGGTCACCCGCTTCAGGTCGTCAGACGCCCCGGTTGTGATCCGCCCGAAGGTGATCTGCTCGGACACGCGCCCGGCCAGGAGGACCTTCATGTAGTCGATCAGCTCCTCGCGGGACTTCAAATAGCGGTCCTCCTGAGGCAGGTTCAGCGTGTAGCCGAGGGCCTTGCCGCGGGGGACGATCGAGACCTTCTGGACCTTGTCGACGCTCGGCAGGAGCTCGGACACGAGGGCGTGGCCGGCCTCGTGCCAGGCGACGACGCGCTTCTCATGGTGGGTGATGACCTTGCGCGACTGCAGGCCGGCGACGACACGCTCGAACGCGTCCTCGAAGTCGCTCTGGGTGATGAAGTCGCGGGAGTTGCGTCCGGCGAGGATCGCCGACTCGTTGCAGAGGTTTGCCAGGTCCGCACCCGTGAGCCCGGCGGTGTGGCGCGCGACCCGCTCGAGGTCGACGTCCTGGGCGAGCGGCTTGGAGCGGGTGTGGACCGTGAGGATCCGCTCGCGCCCGCGCATGTCGGGCGGCGGTACGAAGACCTGGCGGTCGAAACGCCCGGGACGAAGCAGGGCCTTGTCGAGCCTCTCGAGCATGTTCGAGGCGGCCATCACGATCACGTTGTCGCGCGCGTCGAACCCGTCCATCTCGACGAGGAGCTGGTTCAGAGTCTGGTCGCGCTCACCCGAGATGTCGGAGCCGCGGTGCGCGCCGACGGCGTCGAGCTCGTCGATGAAGACGATCGCCGGAGAGTGGTCGCGCGCCTCCTTGAACAGCCGCCGGATCCTGGCCGCGCCGAGGCCCGCGAACATCTCGACGAACGACGACGCCGACTGGCTGAAGAACTGCGCGCCCGACTCGTGGGCGACGGCCTTGGCGAGCAGCGTCTTTCCGGTGCCCGGCGGCCCGTGCAGAAGGATGCCCTTGGGAACGGTCGCGCCGAGCGCCTTGAACTGCCTCGGATGGCGCAGGAACTCGACCACCTCCCGGAGCTCGTCCTTGGTCTCGTCAACGCCGGCGATGTCCTCCCAGCTGATCGCGCTCTTCGACCGCGGGCTGATCTCCTGCGGCTTCGTCCGCGGCATGAGCTTGAACGTGCGCCAGATGAAGTACGCGATCAGCGCCATGAACACGAGCATCGCCACGGTGCTCAGCGTGTACAGGTCCCAGTGGAGGTCGAGCCCGAGGAAATTGGCAGCCGGAATCACGTGCTTAGAAACTATCGGCAGGCTCAGTCCACCCCTGAATGACCGCTGTCGCGGCCCTCGGCCCGCAAGATCTCCCGAAGGGCCGCCGATCCCACCTCGAGCTGCTCTCCAGTGGGTTCGCGGGTTGAGAGCACGCGCTGGATCTCGTGACCCGCCGCATGGATCATTCGTCCGACGACCGACTTCGGAGAGCGCTCCGCGTACGCGAAGAGCTCGACCGCGGCGGACACGCTGGCCAAGCCGGCGAGGGCCCGGGCCGCAGGTCGCGGCCGCTCGATGAGCCGATCGACGACCAGCTGACCTGCCACGGAAAGGACGAGCAAGGGCACCACGAGATTCGACCCGCAGCGCTCGTGCTCCTTGGGAGCGTCCGACGGGTCGAGGCTGCCGCGCTCGTAGGCGCCGATCGCCTTGTGCTCGACACCGTGGTAGGCGGCGAGGTCGCGATCGCGAAGGGCCGTTGCGGCCGGCAGGACGCCCAGCGACGCGATCAGCGCCTCGCGCGCCACAGTCGTGGGACCGAGCCGTCGAATTGCGCTCGAGACCACCGCCGTCGCGATGCCGATGGCGAGCACCCGGGAGTCCTCGATCGGCAGACGCGCGACGGGCAGGTTCCGGCGCGCCACAGGTACGACGGCGAACGCCTCGGCGAGTCGCAACGGACCACGGAGAAGCGGGATCGACCCCAGCGCACCCTGGGCAAAGCTCGGCTTGGGCCCCGAGGCGACGTCGATTGTGCCGTCCGGAGCGCGAGCCGCCGCCGCCCACGAGGTAGGCCCATGGATCAGCAGGCCGTTGCGCAGGGCCATCCCCCCAAGGCGAAGACGATTCTCGGGCGAGGCGCCGTTTGCGGGGCCGTCTGCGACCCGCGCGGCGGAGGCGCCGTTCTCGCTCACGTCAGCACCCGCTGGATGACGTCGCGGTAGAAGCGCTCGGCGAACTCGATGTCGCTCACCGCCGCTCGTTCGTCGGCGCCGTGGACGAGTGGAGCCGCATCCAGCAGCGAGAACTCACGCTGGGGGCAGAACCCGTAGACGGTCGCGGCGTCGAAGGCCTTGCGGAACCAGTGGCTGTCGCTGAAGCCCGCCATGACGATCGGGACGAGGATCGCGCCCGGGTCGTTCTCGGCGAGCCACTCCTCGATCACGGCGCGCAGGCCCGACCCCGACGGCGATCGGTTGCCGACGACGTGCTCGACGAACTCGATCGAGTAACCATCGGGCCCTCCCAGAATCGCCTCCGCCTGACGCCTGACCTCGTCCTCCTCGACCCCCGGCGGTACCCGGCAGTCGACGAGCGTCTGCGCGGTGGAGGGGATCACGTTGGCCTTTTCGGAGGCTCGCGCCTGCGTGGGCACGAGCGTGACCCGCAGCATCGGCTCGAGCAGATACGCGACGACCTCGGGCGCCTGCTCCCGCAGATGCTCGATCGCCTCGTTCAACCCGTCCGGATCCGCGCCGAGCTCCTCGCCACTCAGGGCATAGATGAACTCCACCGCCTCTGAGGACGCGTTCACCGGCGGCTGTGAGCGCAGGCGCTCCAGCAACGGTGCCAGCTTGAGCAGGGCGTTGTCGCCAAGCGCCGGGACGGAAGCGTGGCCGGCGCGCCCATGAGTTCGGACGTGAAATCGGAACACGCCCTTCTCGCCGACGCACAGCGTGTAGAAGCGCCGGCCGCCGACGTCGAACGCCACGCCGCCGCCCTCGTTCAGCACGTAGTCGCAGCGGACGGCGTCAGGGTGCTCGCGGCAGAGCCACTGGGCTCCCGCCTCCGCGCCCATCTCCTCGTCGGCCGTCGCGACGACAAGCAGGTCCCCTGAGGAGGGCCGCCATCCCTCCCGCCCGAGCGCGGCTGCGGCGGCGACCTCGGCGGCCACCTGGTCCTTCATGTCCTGGGCTCCACGACCGCGAATTTCGCCATCGACCACGTCGCCGGACCACGGGTCGAAGCTCCACTCCGACGGATCGGCGGGCACGGTGTCGACGTGGCCGAGCAGGCACAGCGTCTTGCCGGGATTCTCACCCCGCAGCCGGGCGACAAGATTCGGCCGCCCGGGCTCCGCCGCCAGGAACTGGCACTCGAAGCCGGCCCCGGTCAGCGTCTCGGCGAGAAGCTCCTGCGCCGGCTCCTCGTTGCCGGGCGGGTTGACCGTGTTGATACGGAGAAGGCGCTGGAGCAGCGCCACGGCGTCCGAGCCCTGAGCGGTCGCCGCTGCGCTCTCTCCCTCCACGAGGTGGAGGTTAATCCCCCGCCACAGCCCCCCGCCACTCGCTTTTGCGGAATTGGGGGCGCCATAGCGGCCCCAAAACCCCAAAACCTGCCTGGGGGCGGGGCATACTGGACCTGTGGAGCGGCTGTTCGATACCGGGGAGGAGCGCAGGGACCGCACGAGCGTGCCGGCCGGCGAGGCGCCGCTGCCGGTCAGGCTGCGACCACGCTCGCTCGACGAGCTCGTGGGGCAGGAGCACCTGATCGCGGAGGGCTCGCCGCTGCGCATCGCGGTTGAGACCGGCGAGCCGCACTCGGCGATCTTCTACGGCCCGCCCGGCTCGGGCAAGACCACGCTCGCGCGGATCATCGCCGAGGGTGCGCGCGGGGCATTCGAAGAGGAGTCGGCGGTCAACGCGGGACGGGCCGAGGTGCGCGCGGTCATCAAGCGCGCGGAGGAGCGGCGGCGGGCATCCGGGCAGCCGACGATCTTCTTCCTGGACGAGATCCATCGGTTCAACAAGGCTCAGCAGGACGCGCTCCTGCCGGCGGTCGAAGAGGGGCTCGTGACGCTGATCGGGGCCACGACCGAGAATCCGTACTTCGAGGTCAACTCGGCACTCCTGTCGCGGTCACAGATCTACGAGCTCCAGCCGCTCGGGCCCGCCGACATCCGCCGCCTCCTCGACCGGGCGCTGAGCGACCCCGAGCGCGGGATCGCGGATCCGCCGGACGTCGCCGGGGAGGCGCTGGAGCTGCTCGCCGGGCGCTCGGATGGCGACGCTCGGGTGGCGCTCTCGGCGCTCGAGCGCGCGGTCGAGACTGCCCGCGCCGCGGGGCATGCCGTGGACCTCGACACTGCGGAGGAAGCGCTGCAGCGCAAGGCGCTCACATACGACCGCGAGGGCGATCGCCACTACGACTACATCTCGGCCTGGATCAAGTCCACGCGCGCCTCGGATCCGGACGCCTCTCTGTACTACCTCGCCGTGATGCTCGAGGGCGGCGAGGACCCCCGCTTCATCGCGCGCCGGATGGTGATCCTGGCCTCCGAGGACATCGGCAACGCGGACCCGCAGGCCCTCGTCGTCGCCACCGCCGCGGCCAACGCCGTGGACCGCGTCGGGCTTCCGGAGTGTCGCCTGAACCTGGCGCAGGCGGCGACGTACCTCGCCCTCGCGCCGAAGTCGAACGCGTCGTACGTGGGGCTCAAGCGCGCGATCGCTCACGTGCGTGAGCACGGCGCGCAACCGCCGCCGCCGTATCTGCGCGATGCCCACTACTACGGCGCCCGCAAGCTCGGGCGCGGGGTCGGGTACGTCTATCCGCACGACGAGCCCGGGGGCGTCGGCGGCCAGCAGGTGATCCCCGAGGGGATGGGGAACGAGCGCTTCTACGAGCCGACCGATCGTGGGTTCGAGGCCGAGCTCTCGCGGCGGCTCGAGGAGCTGCGGCGCCGGCTCGGTTCCTCCTAGGGCGTCAGGTCGCGAACGAGCTCCGCGGCGGGCCGGATGTCCTCGATCCGAGCGACGCATTCGCCCGCATAGAGAGGCCCGGCATCGACCAGGTTCTCGCCACGTCCGGCGGTCGCCGCGGCCGGTCCGAGGAACGGGACCCGGGACTTTTGGGCGGACGACATGCGAGCCTGAAGGGCGGGCGGCATGCGCCCGAGGACCGGCGCGGTGAGGCGATTCGCTGCGCGCAGCCAGCCGGGGCCGCGCGGGTCATGCCCCAGCCACCGGCGCGTCGCCTCGTTCGGGACGACGCGGTGCGGCGCGGGCCATCCGGTGCCGAAGAGCTCGGTCAGCACCGTGTCATGCGCGTCCAGGAGGCGGCGCTTGTAGTCCGGGTGGGCGCTGCTCTCCTCACTCATCAGGAAGCGCGTCCCGCACACGACGGCGCCGGCACCGGCGTCGAGCCGCGCCCGTACGTCGTCGGCGGTCGCGACGCCCCCGGCGGAGAGAACCGGAAAGTCACCGAGCGCGGCGCGAAGGGCCTCGAGGAGGTCGAGAGCTCCGCTGCTCCCGCGCACGTGCCCACCTGCCTCGACCCCCTGGGCAATGACCGCATCGGCCCCAGCTGCTCGGGCCGCGCGCGCTTCGTCGACCGACCCGCACTGGTGAATCCACAAGCCGGAAGTCCGCCGCCGCGGCGCACCCCAGAACGTGACCACGACGTCAGCCGCCTCGGCGGCCTCCCAGTCCGCGGGCCGCGCGAAAGGAAGTACCAGGTTGACGGCTACCGGCCTTTCCGTCAGCCGGCGCGCCGCTGCGAGCTCGTCGGTCAGCGGCCTTGGCCCGAGGATGCCGATCGTGCCGAGCCCACCGGCCTCCGATACGGCCGCCGCCAGTTCGGCTCCCGCGAGACCTCCGCCCATGCCTGCCTGCACGACCGGCAGCTCGATTCCGACGCGCTCGAGAGCTTGGAGCAAGGGACAGGCGACGGTACAGTAGGCAGGCCGTGCGGGCAACGCGGGCGCAATGGAATGGAAGCGAGTCGAGCAGGGAGATGCGTATGAGCGGGTTTGTGATCGGTCGGGGCCGGACGCCGCGCCGGCTGTTGGCGGTCGGACTGTCCGCCGGAGTCGTCCTTGCCGCGCTATCGGCGGGACCGGCGCAGGCGGCTTTCCCCGGCCGGAATGGGAAGATCGCGTTCGCGCGCTTCCCCCGCTCCTCCTCGCCCTTCGAGGAGATCTATACGGTCAGCCCGACCGGTAGCGGGCTGAACCGCGTCACCAATAGCGGCGGCGGCCCGATCAGCAACGTCTTCCCGGACTGGAACGCCGCCGGTACTCGCATCGCCTTCGTACACAGCACGAGCTCCGGCGACAGGATCCAGATTTCGACCCCGAGCGGGAACGTGGTGGACTCGTTCGGCGACCCGAGGTGCCTCGGCTTGAACAGTCCGGGCTGGTCGCCGAACGGCACGACGATCGCCTATTCCTGCGTCACCAATGGCGGGGACAACGCCTCGATCAAGACGTACGACGTCGGCACTCAGCGCCGGATTCCAATCACAGCCAGGACGGGATACGACTCGGAGCCCGAGTTCTCGCCCGGTGGCCACGCGATCGCGTTCACCCGGGAGCTCGGCAATGGAGCCTCCTCGCAGGTGGTGGTCGCGGGCGTGAATCAAAACGGCAATCCCACCAGCGAGGAGGTGGTCGCCGGCAGCCTGAACGAGAGCGCCTACGCCCCAGACTGGTCGCCGAACGCCAACAGGCTGGCGTACGCATGCATCCGGCTGAAGCCGTCGGTCGGCGACAACGACATCTGCGTTGCGCCCGTCTCCGCTCCCCACACGCAGAGCAAGCTCGTGAACAGCCCCAGCGAGGACGTGTTCCCGGCCTTCGCGCCCAGCGGCGGCAAGATCGTCTGGCAGGTGGGGGATCCGCAGCGGGGCGATACGGAGTTAAAGGTGAAGAACCTCTCGACCGGCAATGTCGTGACGATCACATCGGACCCGGTAGTTGATGAGGAGCCCGACTGGGGCGTCGGCTAACGCCGGCTCATAGAATCCGGCCCGTGGGGCAGCTCGAGTCGTTCAATCCCGCCACCGGGGAGCTCATCGGCACGGTCGAGACGATCAAGCCCGACGAGGTCCAGGGGGTGGTCGACGACGTCGGCGAGGTGCAGCCCTTCTGGGCGCAGCTCTCACTGGCGGACCGCGCTCGCTACCTCCGCAAGGCTGCCGACGTCCTCGTCGAGGAGGTCGACGAGGTGGCCGCGCTCCTGACTCGCGAGCAGGGAAAGCCGATCACCGAGAGCTACACGATGGAGGTAGTCCCGACGATCGACGTGCTGCGCTGGTGCGCGAGCGCCGGACAAAAGATCCTCGCCGACGAGCAGGTGCGGATGGGACAGGCGCTCTTCCTCACCAAACAGGCGAAGTTCGCCTATCAGCCGATGGGCGTCGTGGGCGTGATCGCGCCGTGGAACTACCCGTGGTCGATCCCCTTCGACGAGGTCGCCATGGCGTTGATGGCCGGGAACGGGGTGGTCCTCAAGCCGGCCAGCCTCACGCCACTGCTCGGCGAGCGGATCCGGGAGACGTTTGAGAAGGCCGGTCTTCCCGAGGGTCTCGTGCGGGTGGTCCACGGCGGCGGGGCGATCGGCTCCGCGCTGTGCGAGTCCTCGGCGCGGAAGATCTTCTTCACCGGGTCCGTCGAGGTTGGCCGCAAGGTCGGCGAGCTCTGCGCGAGGCAGCTCAAGGGCTCGGTGCTTGAGCTCGGCGGCAAGGACCCGCAGATCGTCTGCACCGACGCCGACCTCGCGAACGCGATCTCGGGCTGTGTGTGGGGAGGCTTCGCCAACGCCGGCCAGACCTGCTCCGGGATCGAGCGCACCTATGTGGTCAAGGACGTCGCGGATCGATTCATCGAGGGCGTCACGCGCCGTGCGAGCGACCTCTCCGTCGGCGACCCGATGGAGTGGGAGACCGAGATCGGCCCGATGGTCTCCGAGGACCAGTACGGCGTCGTGTCCGAGCTCGTGGACGACGCGCTTGCGAACGGCGCCGACCGGGTTGCGGGCGGCCCACGGGATCTGCCGGGATTTACGGGCAAGTTCATCGCCCCGACCGTCCTCGCCGGCGTCGAGGACGACATGCGGATCATGAAGGAGGAGATCTTCGGCCCCGTGGTCCCGATCATCGTCGTCGACTCCGAGGAAGAGGCGCTGCGGCGCGCCAACGACTCCAACTTCGGCCTCGGCGCGTCGGTATGGACCAAGGACCGCGCCAAGGGCGAGCGGATGGCCAAGCGCATCGAGTCGGGGATGGTCTGGATCAACGACCACTCCTACACGCATGCAGCGTGCCAGTGCTCGTGGGGCGGCGTGAAGGACTCCGGCGTCGGCCGGTCCCATTCCAAGTTCGGGTTCTATGAGTGCGTCGACGTCAAGCTGGTCGCCTGGGAGCCCGGGCACACGCGCGACTTCTGGTGGCAGCCGTACGATCGCACGCTGGGGGAGGCTGTCCGGGCCACTGCCAAGCTCCTCTACGGTCGAAACGGGCAGCGAGTCCGAGCTCTGCGCGATGGCGGGATCCCCTTGCTACGCGTCACGGCCCGCACCCTTCGCAAGTAACCGCAGAGGGTCACGGCTCACCCGGCGATACGTACGTGCAGGTGGTTGTCGTGGTACGGGATCGCCTGGACCACGCGAGGTGGGCCGGTTAGCCCTGTGTTCGGTCCGATGTACACCACGACGGCGCCGGCGTGGACGAATCGGTCGACCAGGTCCTGTGCCAGCCGCAGGTTCACCTCGTTCACTGACAGCGGGGAGCGCTCGGCCTCGCTTCTCATGGGGTAGTAGATGTCCGCGTCGAGCCCGTTCTGGTGGGTCGCATGGCCGAGTCCGCCGAACTGCGCCCCGAAGTCGCCGCCGTGGGGTCGGCTGAGGTCACCGATGCCAATCCTTGGCGCGCCCGGGTGCGCACGTGCGTACCCGCGGATCACGCGCAGCACGGTCCGGATCAGATCATCAGTGGCCCACCGCCGCCAGGGCCGGTTCGGCTGGCGCTTCAGGATCGGGTCCCAGGTGAAGTAGTGCCGGCCCTCAGGAGGAAGCCGTACGCCGCGGATGAGACTTCCAGCCCCGGGCAGGCCGACCGCGACCGAATCCCGCCAGTCGATCCGCTCGTGCGGTCGGGTTGCGGCGCGGTCGGTTGGGGTATCGACCGGTGCACCCGGGGCAGCCGCCGGGGCAACGGCGGCAACGAGGGTGACGAGGACGGCAATTAGGAGCGCACGCGGCATCGCAGAGGCATACGAGCCTCCGAGCGCAATCGGTCCTCAGAGCCGCCGCCGCGAGGCCTGGGGACCCGGGTCACCGGGCCCGCACTTTGCGCAAGGACCTCTACGGCTGGGGAGTCAGGGGCGCGCGGCGTGCGAGCGGCGACCAACCACTCACCTTGCTCGGGTCGGCCAGCTTCTTGGAGCGCGCCTGGATGTCGTACGTGTGGCTGGAACTAACGTGAATCGGATTGTTGGTGTCGCCTCCGAACGTGGCCTGGCCGGACTTGGTGCCGGCCTTCCAGATCTTCCACGCGCCGCCGTCGACTCGATAGCGCACGTCGAAGCCATTGCCGGTCTGCCTCACCGTCGAGGCCCACTCAACCCGGAACGAGTTGGACGTCTGGTTGAAGATCGCCGGCTTGACCTTGAGAGTGCCCGCCATCCCGCCGTTCGGGCTGCCGTGCAGCTCGCAGTAGTAGTGGAAGGATCCGGCCGACGGGATGACGTCGTAGCCACCCGGATCTGAGCTCGTCAGCGCGCCCGAGTAGAACAGCTTGTCGTCCTGACGGACGTTGTGGGCCGCGAATGTCGACCCGCTTGCGCCCCACTGCCAGTGGATGCCGCCGGTCCCGACGTTCTTGGTCACGGTGTTGGGATTGAACGTGTTCGAGTTGGTGAGCATGATCGTGGTCCCGGTGCCGCCGAACGCCAGCGCCGGAATGGCAAGCAGCGCGGTCGTCGCGCCGATGAGCAAATAGCGCTTCATCTCAACTCCCTCGTGAATCCCTTCAACTCTCCCTGCCTGTGTACGGCAGCCGAATACCGCGGGTTCAGCTTAGTGGCTGGGACAATCGCTGGGCAATGGCCGATGCCACATCCCTTCAGCGCCCCGTCGGCGGCGACGCTCGACCGGACACGGGTGCAGCGGTCGAGCTGCGCTCTCTTTGGCGCGCATTCGGCGACCGAGCGGTGCTGCGGGACGTCACGATCGCGGTTCCCCCCGGCGGCACGCTGGCCGTGCTCGGCCCGAACGGCGCCGGCAAGACCACGCTCCTGCGAGTGCTCGGCACGCTCCTTCGGCCCAGCAGCGGAGAGGTCGAAGTGCTGGGCTGCGACCTGCCGGGCGACGCCTGGCGGGCCCGCGGGCGGATCGGATTCCTCGGTCACGAGCCGCTTCTCTACCGGGACCTGACCGGAGCCGAGAATCTCCATTTCAGCGCGCGCCTGCATGGGCTCGAGAGCCAAGTTGCAACTGAGCGGATCGCCGAGCTTCTCGAGCGGGTGCGGATGTCCCGCCGCGCGAACGAGCTCGTACGCAACCTGTCGGCCGGCATGGTGCAGCGACTCGCCGTGTGCCGCGCCCTCCTGCACGAGCCGGAGCTCCTGCTGCTCGACGAGCCGCGATCGCACCTGGATCCAGAGGCGGCGGCCTTGGTCGACCCCCTGCTCGGATCGGCGCCGGGCCGCACGCGCGTCGTGGTGACCCACGATGTCGAAGCGGGGCTCGCCGAGGCGGACCTGGTCCTGGCGCTCAGGGCGGGCGGGTCGGCCGCCTACGCCGGTCTCGCGAGCGGCCTGTCTGCCGGAGATGCGCGAGCGATCTACGGGGGCGCCCCGTGAGCGCTCACGCCGGGTCGCACTCCGAGCGACGCCCGAGCTCCATCGCAGCGCTGCGGGCGATCCTGGCGAAGGACCTGCGGGTCGAGCTCCGGACGCTCCAGTCGGTGCCCGCGATGGCGCTCTTCGCGGTCACGACCTTCATCCTGTTTCGCTACGGCCTGGACCGCGAGTCGCTCAGCGGCGGCCTCGCGGCCGGGGTGCTTCTGGCGACCGTTCTGTTCGCGGCGATCATCGCGGTGAATCGCCTGTTCGTGGCCGAGCGCGAGGAGGGAGGATTTGACGCGATCAGGCTGGCTCCGGTCGACGCGACCGCCCTCCTGGGGGCCAAGGCGGCCGCCCTGGTGATCTACCTGATCCTGCTGGAGGTGATCGCTGTGCCCGCCTTCGGGCTGTTCTTCCTCGACTCCTGGGGCGGCATCCCGTCGCTCGCCGCCGTGCTCCTGCTCGCCGACGTGGGGCTTGCGGCGACGGGGGTACTGATCTCGTCGATCGCGGCAAACTCGCGGGCGCGGGATCTCCTCGTCCCGCTCATCCTGTTGCCGCTCCTCGTGCCGGTGATGATCGCGGCGGCCGGCGCCTCGCAGGAGCTGCTCGCCGCAGGCGGGCCGTCATACGACGGAGTGGCCAAATGGCTGGCTGTGCTGGCCTTCTACGATATGACGTTCGCGGCCGTCGGCTTTGCCGTCTACGACTATCTCCTCGAGGATTGAGCGGCCGCCGATAGCTCGTATGAAGCTCCCCAGCCTCCGAGTCAACGCCATCGCAGCCGCGCTCGTCCTGTCGGCGGGGTTCTCCCTGGTCTTCTTCTACGCACCCCTCGACGCCGATCAGGGCTTCGTCCAGAAGATCTTCTACCTCCACGTCCCGCTCGCCATCTGCGCCCTCGCCGGATTCATCGTGGGCGGGCTCTTGGCGATCGCCCACCTCCGCACCGGTGACCCGAAGTGGGACGCCCGCTCCTACGTGGCCATCCACCTCTCGATCATCTTCGGCGTCGGCGTCCTCATCACCGGGTCCATCTGGGCCCACGCCTCCTGGGGCAAGTGGTGGGTCTGGGACGAGCCCACGCTCGTCAGCTTCCTGATCGTCTTCCTGCTGTACGCCACTTACTACCCGCTCCGCTACGCGATCGAGGATCGCGATCGCCAGGGGCGCTACGCCTCGGTCTTCGCGGTCACGGCTGGCGCGTTCGTCCCGCTCAACTTCGTCGCGGTCCGCATGGCCCAGTCGCTCGTACACCCGCGGGTGTTCGCCACGGCCAACGGCGGTCTGCCCGGCTCGATGCTCCTGACGTTCCTGGTCTGCCTCGCGGGTATGGCCCTCCTGTGGGTGGCGCTCGTGCGTTTCGAGCTCGCGGCGAAGTCCGCCTCCGCGAGCCTCTCGCGTCTGCGGCGCGCGCTCGATGGTGAGCCGGAGGTACCCGCACAGGGATCGCGCATCGCCCCCGGAGTTCCGAGCAGTGCGACGTCGGTGAGCTGATGCCGGCGCTTCCGCTCGACGAAGCCGGCAAGTATGTCGCGGCGGCGTACCTGGTCTTCCTGGCCCTGATCCTCGTCTACGTGGCGATCATGGCGGCGAAGCTGGCGCGGATCGACCGCGAGCTGGGCGAGCTCGCCGACCTGGCCGAGGGGCGCTCCCGTGTGGAGGAGCCCCGTGGCTGACCTACTGGCGCTTGGCATCTCGCACAAGACGGCGCCGCTGGAGCTGCGGGAGCGCGTCGCGCTCACCGAGGGCCGGGCCGCGGGCGTCATGCGGGAGCTAGTCGAGGCCCCGGAGATCCAGGAGGCCGCGACGATCTCCACGTGCAACCGGACCGAGCTCTACCTCTCCGCACCGGACCCGGTGGGCGCCGAAGCGCTGGCTCTCGGCGTGCTGGCCAGAGAGGCCGGTATCCCACCGACCGAGTTGGTCGGCCACCTGTACTCGCTGCGCTCCGTCGATGCCGCGCTGCATCTGTTCCGCGTCACCGCCGGCCTCGACTCGATGATCGTCGGCGAGGCCGAGGTCCAGGGCCAGGTAAAGCGCGCTTACGAGCTCGCGCTCGTCGAGGGAGCCACGGGGCCGGTTCTCAATCGCCTCTTTCGCGGCGCGCTCGCCGCGGGCAAGCGGGCGCGCTCGCAGACCGGCATAACCGAACGCGGGGTTTCGGTGCCGTCCGTAGCCGTCGAGCTCGCACAGCGGTCGCTTGGCGACCTGTCGAGCCGGCTTGTGCTGGTGGTGGGGGCCGGTGAGACGGCGGAACTGACCGCTCGTGCGCTCGCGGCTCGCGGCGTGGAGCCCGCCTTCATCGCCAACCGCCGGTACGACCGGGCAATCGGGCTGGCGCAGCGCTTCGGCGGCCGGGCGATTCGTTTCGAGGAGTTGCCCGAGCAGATGGCGAAGGCGGACATCGTCGTCGCATCGACCAGCTCGCCGCACCACGTGATCGAGCGCGACGAGCTTGCCCAGGTGATGGCGGCGCGGTCCGGAAGGCAGTTGCTCCTGATCGACCTCGCCGTCCCTCGCGACGTGCAACCCGAGTGCCGTGACCTCGACGGGGTTGGCCTGTTCGACATGGACGACCTGCAGACCCTGGTGGAGCGAAATGCGTCCGGGCGCGAGTCCGAGGGCCGCCGCGCCGAGACCATCCTGCGCTCCGAGCTGGCGAGCTTCGAGCGCTGGCTGGCGTCGCAGAACGTCGTGCCGACGATAGCGGCGCTGCGCGCACGGGCCGACGAGATCACCGCCGGCGTCCTGGCCGAGAACGAGCATCGCTTTCAGTCGCTGAGCGAGGGCGATCGCGAGCGGGTGAGAGCCATGGCGCGGGCGATCGCGAGCCGCCTGCTGCACGAGCCGACGCTAAGGCTCAAGCGCTCCTCCGGCGAGGATGACGCCTATCTCTACGTGAACGCGCTCCGGGAGCTGTTCGGCCTCGACTCCGACAGCGCGCCCGCGCAGGGGGCGGATGCGGAGGTGCGGCCACTTCGCGACGCACGCCGCGGCCGCTCGTCCCGTTGAGCGAGAACCCGGTCGTCAGGCTCGGCACGCGCGGCAGCCGCCTCGCGCTCGCGCAGGCCCAGTCGGTGGCGGACGCCATGAGCGACGCCGAGGTGGTTCCCGTCCGATCGACGGACTCCGAGCCGGGCGACAAGGAGCGCTTCGTGCGCGGCGTGGAGGCTGCGCTTCTCAGCGGGGAGGTGGACCTGGGCGTCCATTCCGCGAAGGACGTCCCGGGGCAGCGGCCGCCAGAGCTCAGGCTCGCGGGTGTCCCGCCGCGCGAGGATCCGCTGGACGCATACGTGGGAACGGCCCCATCGCTGGCCGAGCTGCCTGCCGGAGCGCGAATCGGGACGTCCAGCCTGCGCCGCCGTTCACAGCTGCTCGCCCTGCGCGAGGACCTGGAGGTGGTCGAGCTTCGCGGCAATGTCGACACGCGGCTCCGCAAGCTGTCCGAGGGCGGTTACGACGGGATCGTGCTCGCCGCCGCCGGACTCCGCCGCCTTGGGCGCGAGCCGGAGATCTCCTTCACGTTCGGTCTCGGCGAGCTGACGCCGGCGCCCGGGCAGGGTTCGCTCGCGATCGAGGCTCGGCGAGACGACACATCGTCGGCGACCGAGGCGGCTCGAATCTCCGACCACGACGCGCTCGTCGAGCTGACCGCCGAGCGAGCTGCGGTCGGCTCCCTCGACGCGAGCTGCCAGACCCCGGTCGGCGTCTGCGCGCGCCTGGACGGCGGTGAGCTGGTCGTGCACGGCTACGCGGGGCTGCCGGATGGCTCCGAATGGATCCGCGACCGGGTAACCGGCGACGCCGAGCAGCCGGCCGCCCTGGGCGAGGCGCTCGCTGAGCGGATGCTCGCCGCCGGGGCCCGGGAAATCCTCCAGCGCGCGGAGGCGGCGGCTTGACGGCGGCGGCCCGCGCGGGCGTCGTCTACCTGGTTGGAGCCGGACCGGGCGATCCCGGGCTGATGACCGTGCGCGGTGCGGAGCTCGTGGCGAGCGCCGACGTAATCCTGCACGACCGGCTGATCCCGAGCGAGGCGCTGCGAGGGGCGCGGGAAGACGCCGAGGTCACGTATGTCGGGAAACAACCTGGAGAGCCCGAGCTGCCGCAGGCCGCCATCGAGCGCCTGATGATCGAGCACGGGCAGGCCGGGCGTAGCGTGGTGCGGCTGAAGGGCGGCGATCCGTTCGTGTTCGGCCGTGGGGGCGAGGAGGCGGAGGCGCTCGCGGAGGCCGGGATCCCGTTCGAGGTCGTGCCCGGGGTAACCGCGGGCGTGGCCGCACCCGCCTATGCCGGCATCCCGGTGACCCATCGCGATGACGCGTCAACTGTCGCGTTCGTCACCGGCCACGAGGACCCGTCGAAGGACGCTTCCGCGATCGATTGGGATGCCCTTGCCCGCTTCCCGGGAACCCTTGTCCTCTACATGGGCGTGAAGCGCTTGCCGGAGATCGTCTCGCATCTGATCGCAGCCGGCAGGAGTCCGGACGAGCCGGCCGCGGTCGTCGAGCGGGGCGCCACGCCGGCGCAGCGAACGGTCCAGGCGTTCCTCGCCGACCTGCCCGACGCCGTCGCTCGCGAGCAGATCAAACCGCCCGCGATCGTGGTCGTCGGCGCGGTCGCGGCCCGCCGGAAGACCATCGCGTGGCTCGAGCGCCGGCCGCTGTTCGGTCGCCGGGTGGTGGTCACCCGGGCGCGGGCTCAGGCCAGCGGCCTTGCCGCGACGCTGGCGGCCCTCGGCGCGGATGTGGTCGAGCTGCCCGCGATCCGGGTCGAGCCGCGCCTGGACTCTCCCGAGGTGCGCGAGGCGGTGCATGCGATCCATTCCTACGCACTGATGTGCCTGACCAGTCCCAATGGCGTGCGCCTCCTGTTCCAGGCGCTCAACGAGGCGGGACTCGATGCGCGCGCCCTCGCGAACGCCACGGTCGCCGCTATCGGGCCCGGGACGGCCCGGGCGCTTGCGATGAGGGGTATCCGGGCCGACGTCGTCCCAGAGCGCTCGATTGCGGAGGCGCTCGTCTCCTCTCTTGAGTCGGTCGACGTGAGAGGGCGTCCGGTGCTCGTCGCCAGGGCTGCCGAGGCCCGGGACGTCCTGCCCGAGGCGCTTCGCGACCGTGGCGCGAAGGTCGACGTGGTCGCGCTCTATGAGACTGTGGCGGAGGAGCCCGATCCGGCTGCGCTCGAGGCAGCGCGCGCCGCCGACTACGTGACCTTCACGTCGTCTTCCACTGTGCGCAACTTCATGGCGGCCGCGGGCGACCAGCTCCCGCGGGAGGCACGAATCGTCTCGATCGGCCCCGTGACGAGCGACGCAGCGCGCGCGGCGGGCCTCGAGGTCGCCGTCGAAGCCGAGCGCCACGACCCGGACGGGCTCGTGGAGGCGCTCGTGCAGGACGCCGCCGCTGGAACGGTTGTCGGTTGACGGGGGCCTTGGGCGCCCCTAGCCTCAGTGGTGGCCGTGGAGTCCGCAATGGGCTCGGAGCCGGCAAGGGAGTTAGTGAACCAGCAAGGAAAGGACGCCCGGACAGGAGGCTCTGGGTTCCATATCGAGCGTGACCTCCTCTGCACGGTCAACTCGGACGGCTACTTCACCTCGCTGAACAGCGGCTGGGAGCGGGTCTTGGGCTGGACGCGCGAGGAGCTCATGTCCCGCCCGATCATCGACTTCATCCATCCGGCCGATCGCCAGCGGACCGTTGCCGAGCTTGCCAAGGTCACGCGAACGGACTACCAGGTCGTGAACTTCGAGAACCGCTACCGCGCGCGGGGAGGCGGCTGGCGCTGGCTACGCTGGAGCGCCCGCACGGACGGTGAGAACTGGTACGCGGTCGCCTTCGACATCACCGACGAGAAGGAGACCGAGGCCCGACTGCGCGGCGTGCTCACGGACGAGCACCTGCTGGCCTACAGCCAGCCGATCCTCGACCACCGCCGCGGCGAGATCGTGCAGGAGGAGCTCCTGGTGCGAATGCGGGGGGCCAACGGATCCAACCGTGTCCTGACGCCCGCCGAGTTCCTCCCCGACGCCGAGCGAACCGGCCTCATCGGGCTGGTCGACCGCTGGATGGCCGCCCATGCGGTTGCGCTGTCACGGCAGGGCCGGCGGGCCGAGGTCAATCTCTCGGCGGTGTCGATCGGGGACGAGGAGTTCACTTCCAGACTGGAGCACTGGATCGACCGGGCGGGGGTCAACCCGTCCAATCTCGTGTTCGAGATCACCGAGACCGCGGCTCTCAAACACCTCGACGTCGCCGTGGGCTTCGCGGATCGGTTGACTCGCCTGGGCTGCCAGTTCGCCCTTGACGACTTCGGGACGGGTTTCGGTTCGCTCACGCACCTGCGGGTGCTGCCGGTCCGCTACCTCAAGATCGACACGAGCTTCGTGCGCGAAGCCGCGACCAACCTGGACGATCAGGCGATGCTCCGTGGGATCGCCGCGATCGCCCGCGAGCTCAGGGTGCTGACGGTGGCGGAGGGCATCGAGGATGCGCGGACCCTTCAGCTCGTGAGCGACATCGGCATCGATTACGCCCAGGGCTTCCACATCGGCCGCCCGGCGCCTGTCGGCTGAACCCGGCGCGCAAGCCCTAGATTGGGACCGTGGCGACGCGGCCGATCACCTTCCTCTCGGACTACGGCTACGAGGACGAGTTCGCGGGCGTATGCAGGGCCGTGATCGCGCGCATCGCGCCCGATGCGCCCGTAATCGACCTCACTCACGGCATCCGCCGTCACGGTGTCGAGCAGGGGGCGGCCGTTCTCGCCAACGCCCTTCCCTACGCGCCTGCCGGAGTCCACCTTGCCGTGGTCGATCCGGGAGTGGGCTCGCCGCGGCGCGCGGTGGCCGTCCGGGTCGCGACGGAGGACCGCATCCTGGTCGGCCCCGACAACGGGCTGCTTTGGCCTGCGGTCGAGCGCCTGGGAGGTGGCACCGAGGCCGCCGATGTATCCCTCTCCGCCCTCCGGCTCGAGCCGATCTCGGCGACGTTCCACGGCCGCGATGTCTTCGCCCCGGTCGCGGCGCATCTGGCCCGCGGCGCCTCGCTTTCGGAGACAGGTGAGGAGATCGATCCGGCGTCGCTGGTCCGGATCGAGGCGCCGGAGCCGGTGATCGAGCCCGATCGAGTCGTCGCGCACGTCGTTTCGGTCGACCGCTTCGGCAACGCGGCCCTGGACCTCGCCGATCGTCATCTGCCTCAGACCGGGCTACGGATGGGGCGTCCCGTGACGGTGGACGTCGGTGGCACAACCCGCGAGGCAGTCTTCGCGCTCACGTTCGCGGATGTCCCTGAGGGTGGGCTGCTGCTCTACGAGGACTCGAACGCCAGCCTCGCGCTCGCGGTGAACCGAGGCGACGTCGCAGCCGAGCTGGGCCTGGATCCGGGCACCGAGATCGTCCTGCGGGTCGCGGATTGAGCGCGGTGGGAGCGGATCCCGTCTTCGGCTCGCCGCGCCGCCACTACCGCCTGACCGACTCCACCAACGAGCGCGCACGTGAGCTGGTGGTGGCGGGGGCGCCGAGCGGAGCGATCGTCACGGCGAGCGAGCAGAGCGAAGGCCGGGGGCGGCGCGGACGCACCTGGTCGGCACCGCCGGGAAAGGCACTGCTCCTCTCGGCGATCCTCAGCCCCCTTCACGCGGAGCACGCCCTTCTGCCGCTCGCGGTCCCGCTCGCGGTCTGCGAGGCCGTCGAGTCCATCGCCCCTCTCGAGTGCCGGGTCAAGTGGCCGAACGACGTCTGGCATGAGGAGAGAAAGCTCGCGGGCGTCCTGATCGAGGCGCAACCGCCGGACTGGGCCGTCATGGGCATCGGGCTCAACGTCTCGATCGAACCCGACGAGTTTCCGGACGACCTTCGTCAGCCCGCCACCTGTGTTGGGCACGGGGTGGACACGGAGGGGGCGCTCGAGGCGCTGTGCACGGCGCTCGGTCGCTGGGTCGCGGCGCCGGCGGATCGTGTCGTGGCCGAGTTCGAGGCGCGTGACGCCCTCCGGGGCCGGGAGATCGGCTGGGCAGGAGCGGGCGGCGAGGCAGGCGACGGCTCAGGCGTCGAGAAGGGGATCGACGAGCGGGGCAACCTCGTCGTGGTGACGAATCAAGGGGAACGGTTGAGCCTGGGGTCGGGCGAAGTGACGCTGAAGCTGGATCGGGCAACGAGGGAGGCACGCGATCGCGCCGAGTGAGGGATTGGGGCCCACATAGGTACCCAAACGTTCAGTTGATCAGCGTTGGGGAATCGAGCGTGTGATCGCCGCATACAGCGGCTGAATCATTCAGTCGATTTCGACTTCGACCTGGAGGTCGCTTTGGATTCGCCGTCAGGGCCCGAGGCCTTCGCGCCTGTTCCCTCGCTGCCTTCATCCCCGTTTGAACTATCGGTAGCGCCCTGCGCCTCGGCGCCCATTTCTTCGGCGTCGCCGTTCTCCTCGTTCGTGCTCCTCTGACGCTCGCGCCGCCCGTTCTCGTCGCCGCCGGAGCGCCGGCCGCGCCGGCGTCGGCGCTTGCCGCCGGAGCGCGGGAAGTTGCGCAGGAGCTCTCGGGCAACGGCGGAGGGCTTGCGGGCCATGCGCATCCGCGCGCCGCGCAGCACCTCCTCGGCCTCGGGCGTGTGCGCCACGGAAGCGGCCAGGAGTGAGATCGCCAGGCGACGGTCCTGCTGGCGGGAAGCGTGGACGATGCGCCGAGCGTTGCGGCCGTGGGCGCGTCCGGATGAGTTGACGAATAGGCCGAGCAGCCGCTTGGTCTCTGGCCAGCGCTGCACGGCGTACTCCTCGTGCAGCTCGCGGGTGATCGACGCCAGGCGCCACACCCAGGCCTGCGCTTGGTCGCGCCGCCCAATCCGTCGCTCGGCGAGGGCCTGCAGCAGTACCTTCGCGCCGGCGCGCCGCTCGTCGCGGGGCCAGGTGGCCACGACCTCCAGCGAGTCGTCGAAGGCGTCGGCATCGCGCAGCGCGGCGACTTCGGAAAGGGCCTTGAGGCGCAGCTGGTGGTTGCGGTTGCGCTGCACGCACGTCAACAGGAACCGGCGGCGAAGCTCCTTGGCCTGGTCGTGCTGGAGCATCGCCTTGGCGCGACGCCAGTTGTTCGTGGTGACGCGGGCGCCGGCCAGCGCGGCCCAGGCGTGCTGTTCGGAGTAGTTGAGGTTCTCGACGGCGATCCGCCAGAGCTCGCGCTCGAGCACCGCCAGCCGCCGCTCGGCATCGGCCGAGACCGGAACCACCCGCCGCTCCACCCGCACCCGCCGGCCGCGTCCGCGTCGCACGGGGCCGACGACGATCGCGCCGCCGCGGTAGACGTCGCGGTCGAGCAGGCTGTGGAGGGTGACGATGGTCTCGTCGCTGGTCGTCGCCGGGTGTACGAAGTCGATGACGATCCCGGCCTCCTTGTCGGGCGCGCGACGGGTCACGCGGCCCACGCGCTGCTGGTAGACGCGCCGAGAGGCGGTGGGCGCCAGGTGCATGCAGATCGTCGCCCGCGG
Organism: Solirubrobacterales bacterium; assembly: GCA_045805825.1. Classification (GTDB taxonomy): domain Bacteria; phylum Actinomycetota; class Thermoleophilia; order Solirubrobacterales; family 70-9; genus AC-56. The sequence goes on along the minus strand of JBJMKM010000090.1, from coordinate 153 downwards.
TGAGTTCCACCCTTCGGCGAGGAGCATGGCGTTGCAGAGCACGTCCACCTCGCCGCGTTCGAAGGCGGCGAGGATCTCGGCCAGCTCGCGCTTTGGCGTCTCGCCGGAGACGGCCTGTGCGTTCATCCCGGCGGCCCGGAATGAGGCGGCGAC
>JBJMKM010000089.1:0-11601 GCA_045805825.1 Solirubrobacterales bacterium | reverse complement strand
GCACCTGCTCGCCCTGGCGAAACGGCAGCAGGTTGACGATCGCGCGGCCCTTCGACTGCCGCGACCCGAGCGGGAGCTCGTGCACCTTCAGCCGGTAGACCTTGCCCACGCTGGTGAAGAACAGGATGTAGTCGTGGGTCGACGCGACGAAGAGGTGCTCGATGTAGTCGTCCTCCTTCATGTCCATCCCGGTGATGCCGACGCCGCCGCGGCGCTGCTGGCGGTAGGTGGCGAGCGGCAGGCGCTTGACGTAGCCGGAGCGGGTGATCGAGATCACCATCTGCTGCTCGGCGATCATGTCCTCGATGTCCACGTCGCCCTCGAAGTGGGTGATCTCGGTGCGGCGCTCGTCGCCGTAGCGCTCCTCCAGCTCTCCGAGCTCGCCAACGATCAGGCCGTCGATCCGAGCCGGATCGCCGAGGATCGCCCGCAGCTCGCCGATCTGCTCCACCAGCTCGGCATGCTCGGAGCGGACCTTGTCGGACTCGAGCGCCGTCAGTCGGGCAAGCCGCATGTCGAGGATCGCCTGAGCCTGCTCCTCGGAGAGCTCGAACTTCTCGATCAGTCCCGAGCGGGCGGTGTCCGTGTCGGCCGAAGCCCGGATCAGCTCGATGACCGCGTCCAGGTTGTCGAGCGCGATCAGAAGGCCCTCGAGGATGTGCGCGCGCGCCTCCGCCCGGCGCAGCTCATGCTGGGTCCTGCGGGTCACCACCTCGCGCTGGTGCGAGACGTAGTGGTGGATCAGCTCCTTCAGCGACAGCGTGCGAGGCACGCCGTCGACCAGGGCCACCATGTTGAGCCCGAAGGCCTGCTGGAGCTGGGTGCGCTTGTAGAGGTTGTTGGTGACGATGTTGGGATCGGCGCCCCGCTTGAGCTCGATCACCAACCGCATCCCGGAGCGGTCGGACTCGTCGCGCAGGTCCGAGATCCCCTCGAGCTTCTTGTCGCGGACCAGTTCGGCAATCTTTGTGATCAGGCCGCCGTCGCCGCCCTTCTTGACCATGAATGGAAGCTCGGAGACGATGAGTGCGTCCTTGCCGCCGCGAAGCGGCTCGCTGTGGACCCGGCCGCGGATCCGGACGCTGCCGCGACCCGACGCGTAGGCGTCGCGGATGCCTTCCAGGCTCATGATCCCGCCACCAGGGAAGTCGGGCCCCCTGACGTGGTGCATCAGCCCCTGGAGGTCGATATCGGGATTCGCGACGTAGGCGCGCACCGCCGCTGCCACCTCCCGCAGATTGTGGGGCGGGATGTTCGTCGCCATGCCGACCGCGATCCCCGAGGTGCCGTTGACGAGCAGGTTCGGGAAGCGAGCCGGCAGCACCAGCGGCTCCTGCTGGGACTCGTCGTAGTTCGGCCCGAACTCGACCGTGTCGGCCTCGATGTCGCGGAGCAGCTCGGTGGCCAGGCGCGCCAGGCGCGCCTCGGTGTACCGCATGGCGGCCGGCGGATCGTCGTCGATCGAGCCGAAGTTGCCCTGCCCGTCGACGAGCGGATAGCGCAGCGAGAAGTCCTGCGCCATACGGGCGAGCGTGTCGTAGATGGCGCTGTCGCCGTGCGGGTGGTACTTACCCATCACCTCGCCGACGATGAAGGCCGACTTCCGGTAGGGACGATTTGGCTGCAGGCCCAGGTCGTGCATCGCGTAGAGGACGCGGCGGTGCACGGGCTTAAGGCCGTCGCGCACGTCGGGAAGCGCCCGGCCCACGATCACGCTCATCGCGTAATCGAGATACGACGAGCGCATCTCGGTGATGAGCTCGCGCTCCTCGATGCGCCCGGTCAGGGCGTCAAGCCCGCTGGCTTCCATCACAGCCTCCGTTTACGGCCGGGGTCAGACATCGAGGAAGCGCACGTCCTTCGCGTGCTTCTCGATGAAGAGCTTGCGCGGCGCGACCTTGTCGCCCATCAGGTCGGCGAAGACGCGCTCGGCGCTGGAGGCGTCCTCGATCGTCACCCGCTGCAGCGTGCGGCTCGACGGATCCATCGTGGTCTCGCGCAGCTGCTCGGCATTCATCTCGCCCAGGCCCTTGAAGCGCTGGAGCGTGACTCCGTGGCGCGCGAGCTCCAGGATGGCGCGGCGCAGGCCGTCGAACGAATCCGCCTCGCGGCGCTTGTCGCCGAGCTTGATCTGGAACGGCGGCCGGCCGACCTGCCGCAGAAGCTCGCCGTGCACGTCCACGAGGTGCCGGTAGTCGTTTGAGCCGAAGAGGGCCGCGGAGAGGCGATGGGTACGCGCCAGACCGCTCGCCCGGTGGATCGCCTTGACGACGAGCTCCTCGTCCGTCGCGGAGATCAGCTCTGTCTCGTACGGCTCCTCCTCGGGATCGTCGGCCTCGACCAGCTTCTTGACGCCGGCGATGGTCGCGGCCCCGGCGTCAAGGATCTGCGACTCCGCGAGGAAGGCGACCGTCTCATGCCCGAACTCGGCCTGAACCGAGTCCGTCCAGCCCTCGTATTCGCGAAAGCGCCGGTTGAAGCGCTGCCAGCGCGCCGAGGTCAGCTTTCGGGATTTGCCGTCCGCATCGGTGAGCTCGTACTGCTCGATCTTGTCGCGGAGCAGGATCTCCTCGAGCTCCGACTCCTTCTCGATGTAGGTCTCCCGCTTGCCGTTCTTGACGCGATATAGCGGCGGCGTCGCGATGTAGACGTAGCCCGCGTCGATGAGCTGCGGCATATGGCGGTAGAGGAACGTCAGCGCGAGCGTTCGGATGTGGGCGCCGTCGACGTCGGCATCCGTGGCCAGGATCAGCTTGTGGTAGCGGGCGTCCTCGAGCTTGAACTCCTCGTCGCCAACCCCGGTCCCGATCGCCGTGATCAGCGCTTGGATCTCGTTGTTCTGCAGGACCTTGTCGATGCGGCTCTTCTCGACGTTGATGATCTTGCCCCTGAGCGGTAGGACCGCCTGGGTGTTGCGGTCGCGGGCCTGCTTCGCCGAGCCGCCCGCCGAGTCGCCCTCGACGATGAAGAGCTCCGAGAGGGCGGGGTCGCGGACGGTGCAGTCGGCGAGCTTGCCCGGCAGCGTCGAGTTCTCGAGGGCCGACTTGCGGCGGGTGAGGTCACGCGCCTTGCGGGCGGCTTGGCGGGCCCGGGCGGCGTCCACGGCCTTCTGCAGAATCCGGCGCGCCTCTCCGGGGTTCTCCTCGAGGAACTCGCCGAGCTTGCGGTTGACGGTCTCCTTGACCAGGCCCTCCACCGGTGGGTTGCCGAGCTTCGTCTTGGTCTGGCCCTCGAACTGCGGGTCGCGCAGCTTCACCGAGATCACCGCTGTCAGGCCCTCGCGCACGTCCTCGCCGCTGAGGTTCTCGTCCTTCTCCTTGAGCAGCCCCTTCTCGCGGGCGTAGGCGTTCAGCGTCCGGGTGAGCGCCGAGCGGAACCCGGACAGATGCGAGCCGCCCTCGTGGGTGTTGATGTTGTTGGCAAAGCTGAAGACGGACTCCTGGTAGGAGGAGTTCCACTGCATCGCGACCTCGACCTGGCCGTCGTCGGTCTCGTTGTCGAAGTAGACCGTCTTGCGGTGCATGGGGTCCTTGTTCTCGTTCAGGTGGCGAACGAAATCGACGATGCCCCCCTTGTATTGGAAGGTCTCGCGCTGCCCCGCCCCGCGCTCGTCTATCAGGTCGATTCGCAGGTTGCGGGTGAGGAACGCCGTCTCGCGCAGGCGCTCGGAGAGGGTCTGGTAGTCGAGGAGCACGTCCTCGAAGACCTCGGCGTCGGGCAGGAACGTGATGATCGTCCCCGTGCCCTTGATCTTGGCCCCCCGCTTGAGCTCGCCCTGCGGCGCGCCGCGCTCGTAGTCCTGCTCCCAGGCATGCCCGTCGCGGTGCACTTCGAGATGCAGCCGCTCGGACAGCGCGTTGACGACAGAGATGCCGACACCGTGGAGGCCTCCCGACACCTTGTAGCCGCCGCCATCGCCGAACTTGCCGCCCGCGTGAAGCGTGGTCATCACGACCTCGGCGGCGGGCCGCTTCTCCTTCTCGTGTTCCTCGACCGGGATGCCGCGGCCATCGTCCGCGACGGTGACGCTGTTGTCCGGATGCAGCGTGACGCTGACCGAATCGCAGAAGCCGGCGATAGCCTCGTCGACGGAGTTGTCGACGACCTCGTAGACGAGGTGATGGAGGCCGCGGGGCCCGGTGGATCCGATGTACATCCCCGGGCGACGACGGACGGCCTCCAGACCTTCGAGGACAGTGATGTCCTTGGCGCTGTAGCCGTCGCTTGCGGCGCGGCCGCGCACTCCCGGCTTTGGTTTCGCGTTGCCGTCGGTTTTGGCGGTTCCGGCGCTCGACTTGCCGCCGGTTCGGGCTCGACTTGCCACTCAGTCCTTTCGGTTCGCTGGCCCAGCTGAAAACCCTGGAGCCATGAGAAACCCCGACCGTCGGGCGTGCCGCCAGCGAGGCAGGCCGGGCGGTTCGGGGCGTGCGTCCAAGTTCACATAAGTTTACCAACCGGCGCCGCCGGAACGAATGCGCCAGCGCCAGAAAATACCTGCAAATCGCGAACAAATCGTGCCGAAAGCGTCAACTTTGGTGGCGGGAGGCGTCGGCGGTGAAGCGAAGCCCCGAGATGGGCGCCTTCGGGCCCTCCGGATCGGCCGCGAAAATCGCCGCATTCAGCCGCTCAAGGAGCTCTGACTGGAGCAGGTCGAGCTCCTGGGCCCACGTCGCCGAGCGACACGCCACGGTAACCCGCCCGCCACGCTCCGATACGGGGCTCGCCTCGGTTCCCACCGCGTCGCCGACCGCCTCTGCCCACGCCTCCTGGACGGCGGCGAGAAGCGTCCTCGGCCGCGCCCGGCGAGTGGCGGGCGCGAGGGCGGCGCCGAGCCGGCGCGGGGAGCGCCTTCGGCTCATGCCGCGAATGCCGCATCGGAGGGCGAGGTTGCGACCCGCCGCACCGCCGAGCCGTCTCGAACCGCGACGTCGGATCGCGCCTTCGTCGCCGGCACGTGATCCGGCTCGGTCGCCGTGATCACGGCCTGTCCCTCCCCCTCGGCCAGCCGGCTCGCGAGGCGCTCCCGCCGGTCGGGGTCGAGCTCGCTCATGACGTCGTCGAGGAGCATCAGTGGCGGCGCTCGGCGGGCCTCCAGCAGCGCCCGGCGCTCGGCGAAGAGAAGGGCGAGGAGGGCGGTCCGCTGCTCGCCCTGGGATCCATACCTCCGGATGGCGCGGCCGTCGAGCTCGAGGTGGAGCTCGTCCAGATGTGGACCGTGGCCCGTGAACCCGCGATCGAGGTCCGATGCTCGCCGTTCGGCAAGCTCGGCCGCGAGCGCCTCGGGGTCGGTGGCGTCGGAACGGGGGGCGTAGCGCAGGGAGGGCGTCCCGGGGAGACCCAGATCCGACGCGGCGACGGTGAATTCCGGCCCCAGCACCTCGATCGTGTCGCGCCTGGCGTCGGCCAGCTCACAACCCGCGGTCGCAAGCTCGATATCCCACGCATCGAGGGAGTCCGAGGGCGCGGATCCCGCGCGCACCCGCCCCAGAAGCGCATTCCGCTGAGCCAGCGCACGCGCGTACCGGCGGCGCGATTCAGCGCGGGCGGGCCACAGGGCTTCGAGGAGCCGGTCGAGGTGCGATCGCCGGAGCGACGGGGGACCCTTCACGAGCGCTAGGCGATCCGGAAGGAAGACCGCGAGCGCTGGCCGCTCATGGGCTCGCTCCACGCTGAGGGGATCGCCGTCGAGCAGGTGGCGGCGCTCGCCGTCCCGTGCGAGCGACCACAGGAAGGTCCGCTCCTCGCCCTCGGCCGCGACTTCCACCTCTACCCGGGCGAGCGGATCACCGAACGTAAGCGCCTCGCGGTCTCGCCGGGTGCGGCAGGAGCTGCCGGCCAGGCCGACGAATAACGCCTCGAGCAGGTTGGTCTTGCCCGCTCCGTTCGGACCCCACAGCAAAGTGATGCCCGGACCGAGTTCCACCTCCTGCGCGCGCAGGTTGCGAAAGCCGAGGACGCGAAGCCGCGTCACCCGCATGGCTACCTAGACGTTGAGCCGGATCGGCATGACGAGGTAACTGAAGTCCTCGCGCTCGACCGGCTCCAGAAGGCCCGGGCGAAGAGGAGAGCTCAGCTTCATCACGAGCTCCTCCCCGTCGACGCTCTCGATGCCCTCGATCACGAACTGCGGGTTGAAGGCGATCTCCAGCGACTCGCCGGAGTACGGCGCCGGAATCGACTCGCTTGCGTCGCCGACCTCGGGCGTCTCCGCGGCGACGGTGAGCTCACCGTCCGCGAACGCAAACCGCAACGGCGCGTTGCGCTGCGCCAGCTGACTGATTCGGCGGGCCACCTCGAGGAGCTCCTCTCGCGGCAGGCGTACCTCGTGCTCGAACGACTCCGGGATGAGCTGACGCCAACTCGGGAACTGACCCTCGATGAGGCGCGAGGACAGGACCACGTCGCCGGCGCGGAACACCGCTTGATTGCGCTCGAGCGACAGCGAAACCTCCTCGGCCCCACCCTGCCCGACGATGCGCGCTAGCTCGCGAAGCGCGCGGGCCGGCACGTTCGCCTCCATCGCCGCAGGAAGCGGCGACTCCAGATCGGTGTGCTTGACGCTCAGGCGGTAGGAGTCCGTCGCGACCATGGTGAGCGTTGAGCCCTCCGCCTGAAAGAGCACGCCGGTGAGGATCGGCCGAACCTCGTCGCGCGACGCCGCGCGAGCGACTCGATCGATCGTCTCGGCGAGCGGGGTTGCGGGAAGCGTTCCGGCGTCGTCGCCCAAAGCGGGCAGCCGCGGGAAATCCTCCGCCGGTAGCGTGCGCAGGTGAAAGCGCGCGGCCGATGCGGTGATCTCGACGTCCCGCGCCTCCGGCCGGAGCGCGAGCGTTACGTCGCCCGGCGGCAGACTGCGAACGACGTCGCCCAGCAGCCGCCCTGGGAGCAACACCGTTCCAGGCGACTCGAGCTGGACGCCGTCCAGGGTCATCGAGAGGCCGAGCTCCATGTCGGTGGCGCGCAGAGTCAGTCCGGCCTCGCCGGCCTCCAGCTGAATTCCGCCCAGGGACGGCAGGGTCGCGCGGGTTGAGACGGCACGGCTCGTGATCTGCAGTGCCGCAAGGAGCTTTTCGCGAGAGAGGGTGAGCTTCATGGCTGAATCTTGCATCTTTCTATCTAGATCAGATGTATCTGGTGCGGTGGATGACTGGGGATAAGCGACGTTCATGGCTTCACCTGCAGGGTTTCGTCGGTGGACGAGGGTTGTGGACGAAGGGAGTCACTCGTGGAGACGTCGCCGCGGGTGGGCGGCTCGGTCCCGAGAAGCTCACGGACACTGTGGATGGTGTCACTCACGGCGGCGTCGGCTGAGGCACGCGCGGAGACGGCGCGGGTCGCGTGGAGGATCGTCGTGTGATCGCGGTCGAACTCACGGGCGATGTCTGCCAGCGAGAGCTCGGTCAGCTCGCGTGCCAGGTACATCGCGATCTGACGGGCCTTGGAGACCGCGGCGGTACGGGTCGCCGAGAGCATGGAGGAGCGTGAGACGCCGAGCTCCGAGCAGACGGCCTCCTGGATCGCGGTGATGGAGGGGGCCTCGGGATGTGTGGAGGAGGAGGAGGCGGATGCCGGCTCGCCGGGATCGGCGAGAGCGCGACGGATCAGGGTACGGCTGACGGGTTCCCCGAGCACGGAGGAGAGGGCGGCGATTCGGGTCATCGCTCCTTCGAGGCGCCGGACGTTGCCGGCTGCGAGGCCGGCGATGTCGCGCAGGACGATGGGATCGGTCACCTCGAGCGGCACCTCGGTCGTCATCCGCCAGAGAAGAGCGGTCCTGGTCCGCAGATCGGGCGTGCCGATCGCGACGCGCAGTCCCCATTCGAAGCGGTCGCGAAGCCGGTCAGCGAGACGAGTGATGGCCTCGGGAGGGCGATCGCTCGAAAGCACGATCTGCTTGCCGGCCGAGTGGAGGGCGTTGAAGGTGTGGACGAACTCCTCCTGCGTCTGTTCCTTGCCCTCGAGGGCCTGGACGTCGTCGATGAGAAGCGCGTCGAGCTTTCGGTAGCGGCGCTTGAAGAGCTCCGGACCGTCCTTGCGGAGCGCAGTGACGAACTCCGTGGTGAACCGCTCCGTGGTGGTGTAGTGGACGGTGAGCTCGGGGCGCCGGCGGCGCAGGTAGTCGGCGATGGCGCCCAGCAGGTGGGTCTTGCCGAGGCCGGGCGGACCGTGGAGGAAGAGGGGGTTGTACGCCTCGCCGGGTAGCTCGGCGACAGCCAGGGCGGCGGCGTGAGCCATGCGGTTTCCGGGCCCGATGACGAACCGCTCGAAGGTATGCCTCGGGTCGAGGTCGAGGGATCGGACCGCCTCCATCTCTACCCCAGAGCCCGCGACCCTGGATTCCGCCCCCTCCTCGACCAGGATGATGCGTTCCAGGCCGCCGCCATGGTCGCGAAGGGCGCGGTCCAAAAGCGCGGCGTACCGGCGCTCGACCCACGCCTTGACCGACGCCGGGGCGGAGACCCGTAGCGCCGAGCCGTCGGCGCAGACAGGTCGCAGCGGGGCGAGCCAGAGTTCGAACGTGGAGCCCGGAAGCGCCGTGCGCAGGTCCTGGGTTACCCGCCCCCAGATCGAATCGAGATCGTCGTGGAGCGCGTCATCAGGCATCGGCGCGCGATCATAGAACCGCATCCCGGGCGGTCCCGGGAGCGTGGCGAGGGGAGCCCGCATCCTGCGCGAAAAAGGATCACCCGCCTCCCTATACTGCCTCGCCGGTCGTGAAGCGGACGTATCAACCCAAGAAGCGAAAGCGCGCCCGCACTCACGGGTTCCGCGCTCGGATGCGTACCCGCAGCGGCCGACAGGTCATCAAGCGCAGGCGCCGCAAGGGTCGCAAGCGGCTCACGCCGTGACCACCGGCTCGCCGGGCGGGCGGCGCAAGCGGGGGCGCTTGTCGCGCAGTGGCGACTTCGATCGCGTCTATCGTGAGGGCCAGTCGCATGCCAACCGGTTCCTGGTCCTGTACGCCTTCCCGCGAGGCGAGGGCGGCGAGGGCGAGGAAGACACGCGGCTGGGGATCTCCGTGAGCCGCAAGGTCGGCGGCGCCGTAGAGAGAAATGCGGTGAAGCGAGCGCTGAGAGAGGCCTTCTGGTCGCTGGACCCGGACGTCCCGTCCAGGCACGACTTCGTGCTCGTTGCACGCCCGGACGTCGCGGGCCTGCTCGATCGCGAGGGTACGCCCGGCGTCGCGCAGGCGCTCGCCGGCCTCGTGGAGGAAGCGGGCCTCGGAAGACGGAGCGTTTGACGTGAAACGGTCTCTCGCCGGCGTCCTGCTCGCGCCCATCCGCGCCTACCAGCGGTTCGTCTCGCCGGCTCTTCCCCGTCGCTGCAAGTACTACCCGACGTGCTCCGCATACGCGGTCGACGCCGTCCGCGAGTTCGGCTTCCTGCGTGGTGTCGTACTGGCCGTCTGGCGGCTCCTCCGGTGCAATCCCTTCAGCCACGGCGGCTACGACCCGGTGGAGGCGCAGACGCTCTTCAGGCGTGATCGGCGGGAGATGCCCGCGTGATCCTCCCGCTCGCGAACATCCTCCAGCCGCTGATCGACGTCGCCGACGCGATCATCAAGTTCTGCCACGACAACGTCGGGCTGAGCTGGGGCCTGGCGATCATCGCCCTGACCTTCATCGTTCGCCTGGCGCTCCTTCCATTGTCCCTGCGCGGAATTCGCTCGATGCGCCGGATGCAGGTCGTCGCCCCCAAGCTCCAGGCGCTCAAGGAGAAATACAAGGACGATCCCCAGCGCTTCCAGCGGGAGACGATGGAGGTCTACAAGAGGGAGGGTGTCAATCCCTTCTCCTCGTGCCTGCCCTTCATCCTCCAGATCCCGTTCTTCATCGCGATCTACTCGCTGCTTCGGGGAGATACGTTCCAGATGGACGTAGAGCAGAGTCCTCCCCCTGGCTTTCTCTTCGTGAAGTCGGTCATCGAGGCCCCGCAGGGGGCCGAGCTGATCGTCCTCATCGTCCTGTTCGTGACCACGACCGCCGCAAGCGTTCTGCTCACGACCGCCATGAGCCCGACGGCGAACCCGAGCCAGCGCTACATCATGATGATCTTCCCGCTGATCGTGGTGCCGTTCATCATCAACGCGCCGGCGGGCCTGGCCGTCTACTGGATCGCGACCAACGTCTTCAGCCTCGGTCAGCAGTGGGTGGTTCAAAGGCTCATCCCGGCACCCGCCGCGCCCACGCCGGAGGAGGTCAAGTCGACGAAGCCTCCTCCTCCGCCCCCGCGCAAGAAGAAGCGCCGGCGCTAGGCCGGCACCGTCAGGGATCGACGTCGTGCCGTTTCCTCGGCGCGTGCATGGGTACGCGTAGTTACGACTAATAACGAGACAGATCAGAGAGGTGAACCGAAACAATGGCTACGCAGACCGAAACGCAGCGTAGGGCTGCTGCCCAGAAGGCCGCGGCCACGCGTAAGGCGAATGAGGCAAAGCGCCGCCGCTCGGCCCAGAAGGCCGCTGAGACTCGTGCCCGTGCGGAGCAGAGCCGCCTGAAGGCGGCGGGCCTGCAGGCACAGAGGGTCGCGGATACGGCAGTCGGTGCGGCCGTTACGGGTGGCGAGAGGGTCGTTGATGCCGTCAAGCCGCTTCGGAGCCAGGCGGAGGCGCGCCGCGAGGCGCAGCGCCTGCAGCGACGCGCGGCGACCAACCTGCGGAGGGTGGAGCGCCGAGGCGCGACCGCCCGCAAGCAGGCGCTCCGTGTCACGAAGCGCCAGCGCGACCAGGCGCTGCGCACGCTGCGGCGCAACCGTCGCGAGGCCGAGCGGACCGCGTCGGCCACGCGTCAGGACGTCGAGCGGCGCTTCGGCGACGCACAGAGCACCGCCGAGGGGCTCTTCCGCCGGACGCAGGAGACGGTTAAGTAGCGCCGCCGCAAGATGACTCGCGACGAGCCGGGCACTGTGCCCGGCTCGTTTGCGTTCTGGACGATTACGCGAACCGGAGTGCTTCGCCGTCCGATCCGGATCGCGCCTCCTGCCGCAAACGATTCTGCGCGAATAGACTCGCGGCATGGCGGAGGAAGCGACTCTGGCGACGGAGCCCGTCGAGCGAGTCCGGGCCATCCTGGAACGGATCGTCGACGAGCTCGAGGTCGAGGCGAGCGTCGATGTATCGGAAAACGACGAGGAGATCCTGGGGCGGGTCGACGGTGAGGAGCTGGGGCTTCTCATCGGCCGTCGCGGTCAGACGATCGACGCGATCCAGCTCATTTGCTATCGCGCAGCGTTTCGTGGACGGCAGGACCGAAAGCGCGTCACGGTCGATGCGGCCGGATATCGAGAGCGCCGACGCGAGGCCATCGAGCGCCAGGCCGAACGCGCCGCCGAGCGCGCGCTCAAGACGGGCAACGAGATCGAGCTCGAGCCAATGACCGCGACCGAGCGGCGTGTCGTTCATCAGCACCTCAAGGAGCGCGCCGGCGTCGAGACCTTCAGCGAAGGCGAGGAGCCCGAGCGCTGCGTAGTCGTCGCTCCGCTGCTGCAGGATTGAGGAAGACGCCGGCGACTGGAGACGAGCTGCCGGCCGAAGCTCGCGCGGCCCTGGGGGCAATCGTCGAAGCCGTCTCGGCCGACCCTCGCGCGCCCAGCAGTGTGAGG
>JBJMKM010000088.1:0-17626 GCA_045805825.1 Solirubrobacterales bacterium | reverse complement strand
TCGTCGAGCGCGAGCTCGAGCGCCGCGCCCACGTGCCGAAGCCCTACTGGGAGCTGTTCGCGAAGTTCGCCCACCCCGACGGCGCCTTCGAGGCGCACCACGCGACCGACAAGTTCTGGGAGAAGGCCGAGGCGGATGCGGCCCTCGCCGGCACGAAGTCGCCTGGCGTCGTCAAGGAGGTCTCCTCGCGACGCAACTCCCGGCGCCCGCCCACGCCCTACAACACCACTGCGTTCACCACCGACGCCTCGAGCCGTCTCGGCATCACGCCCTCGCGCGCGATGCAGATCGCCGAGGACCTCTACATGGACGGCTTCATCTCCTACCCGCGCACCGACAACACCGTCTATCCGCCTTCACTGAACAGCCGCGAGCTCGTGAGCTCGCTGGTGCGGATCCCGGAGTTCGACGCGGCGGCCTCGCTGCTCGACGGCGATCTGAAGCCGACGCGAGGCAAGAAGGAGACGACCGACCACCCGCCGATCTATCCAACGCAGGCGCTGCACCCCGGGGCGCTCGAGGGACCCAAGCGGCGCGTGTATGAGCTGGTCGTGCGGCGCTTTCTCGCCACCTTCTCGCCGCCGATGATCACCGAGTCCACCCGCGCCGACATCGAGGCGGGCTCTGAGCCGTACTTCGTGCGGGGCTCAGTCGTGATCGATCCCGGCTATGCCGCCATCTACACCTACGCCCGCTCGGCCGACGAGGAGATCCCGAAGCTCGAGGAGGGGCAGAGCCTGGAGATCGACGGCGACCCGTGGATGGTGGACAAGGAGACCCAGCCGCCCTCGCGGATCAGCCAGGGCCGGCTCATCGAGCTGATGGAGGAGCGCGGCCTGGGGACGAAGGCAACGCGCGCCGACATCATCCAGAAGCTTTACGACCGCGGTTACGTGTTCGGGAATCCACCGGAGCCGTCGGAGACAGGGATCGCGATGTACAAGGCGTTCAACTCCTATGTCCCCCGCATGGCCACCCCCGAGATGACGGCCGAGCTCGAGGAGGACATGGATCAGATCGCGGCCGGCAAGACCACCAAGGACGAGGTCCTTCGGATCAGCCGCGAGATGCTTCACACGACCACCTCGGAGCTCGAGGAAAAGCGCGAGGACCTCGCCAAGCAGATCTGGAGCGGGATGGACGAGGACAAGTTCCTCGGGCCCTGCAAGGTGTGCGCGGAGGCCGGCCGCAAGCACGAGGACGGCTCTCCGAACCGCCTGCGGATCATCGAGCTCAAGGGCGGCAAGCGCATGTACGGTTGCGAGGGCTGGGATCGCGACAACCCCGAATCCCCCGATTCGTGTCCCGTCAGCGGCCCGCTGCCGGGCCGCGGCTACGACCTTTGGCGACTCGAGGAGAGCTGCTCGATCTGCGGCGAGATGCCGCGGCTGACGGTCAAGGGCTTCCGCGGGCGCCCCTGGAAACTCTGCCTGAACGACGACTGTCCGTCGATGGTCGAGATGCGCCAAAAGCGCGAGGAGCGAAAGCGCGCGCAGGAGGCCAAGAAGGCCGCCGCTGAAGCGGACGGCTCCGGCGACGCGGCGCCCTCCAGCGGCAACGGACGCCGCCGCCGCCGCAAGCCCTCGCCTCAGACGGCGCGTCGCAAGCCGGCGCGCAGCAAGAGCGCCAAGTAAGTTCGCGGGCGTGTTCGTCACGCTCGAGGGGATCGACCGCTCCGGCAAGACGACGCAGGCAGCGCTCCTGCGCGACGCGCTCGGGCCCGGCACCCTGCTGCTTCGCGAGCCGGGCGGCACCGAGGTCGGGGAGCGCGTCCGCGAGCTCCTCAAGGACCCGGACACCGACCTCGATCCGCGAGCGGAGCTGCTCCTGTTCTGCGCCGCGCGGGCCGAGCTGTGCGCGAGTGTCATCCGGCCGGCGCTCGAGGAAGGCCGCGACGTGATCTGCGACCGCTTCATCGACTCGACGGCCGCCTACCAGGGCGCCGCCCGCGGGCTCGGGGTCGAACTGGTGGAGGGCGTGAGCGAGATCGCGATCACAGGGTGCCGCCCCGATCTGACACTGCTCCTTCGCATCGATCCCTCGGGCGCCGAGGCGCGAGGACAGCAGCGGCTGGCCGCCGGCGCGGAGGACGGCTCGGATCGCTTCGAGGGCGAGGGAATTGAGTTCCAGCGGACGGTGGCGGGCGCATACGACGAGCTCGCCGCTCGCCACGCGGACCGCATCAGCGTGATCGACGCGGAGGGGTCTGTCGAGGAGGTGCACCAGCGCGTGATGGACGCGGTCGCCGGAGTGGCGCGGCCATGAGCGCCACGGCACAGCTCCCGGATGCCCTCCGGGAGGCGACCGAGAGCCAGCCGGCGGCGCAGGCGGCGCTCGCCGCCGCGCTCCGCTCGCCGGTTCATGCCTACCTGCTCGCGGGGCCGGCCGGCACCGGCAAGCGCCGCGCGGCCCGGGCGTTTGCGGCGGAGCTCCTCGCCGAGGGTGCGCCGGACCCCGACGATGCTCGTCGCCGCGCGCTCGCCGATCCCTCCCCGCACCCTGACCTCGTGTGGCTTGCACCGCGGGGCACGCAGCACCTGGTCGACGAGGTGCGCCAGCGAGTGATCACCGCCGCCGCCTACCGGCCGTTCGAAGGGGAGCGGCGCGTGTTCGTGATCGAGGGGGCGGACACCATGGCCGACGAGAGCCAGAACGCCCTCCTGAAGACACTGGAGGAGCCAGCCGAGTTCGTTCACATCCTCCTGATCAGTGCTGAGCCCGAGCTGCTGGCGGAGACGGTGCGCTCCCGGTGCCAGGAGGTGCGCTTTCGTCCCCTCGATGCCGAGACGGTGGCCGGCCGCCTGGCGGCGGAGGGCCTGGGGACGGACGACGCCGAGCGTCTGGCGGCGGCGCGGCTGGCGGCCGGCGACCCGCGGCGGGCGGAGTTCCTGGTCAGCGACGAGGGGCGCGAGCTTCGCGCTGTGGCCGCGGAATGTGTCGCCGCCGCTAAGTCAGGCGAGCTCGAGGCCGCTCCGTGGCGGCGGATGCTGGCCGCGGCCGAGTCGACGGGCGCCCGCGCCGGCGAGGAGACGGTGGAGAGGCTCGCCGTCGCCGCGGCCGAGAGCGGTCAGGACGAGGGGCGAGCGGGACGCCGTGCCGCGCGCGACGCCGAGGAGGCGGGTCGCCGGGCATCGCGGCGCGCACGTACCGACGCGCTCGACGCCGGGCTGGGCCTGCTCGCCGCTCATCTCCGCGACCTCGCGGCGGTGGCGGACGGCGCCGAGGGCCTGGCCCTGAACGCGGATCGGCTGGACGAGCTGCGGGACGCCGCCAACGGTCTCGACGCGCGCGCTGCACGCCGGGGAGGCGAGATGGTCATGGACACCAGACGCCGACTGACCGTCAACGTGGGCGAGGAGCTCGCCCTCGAGGCGCTCGTGTACCGGCTCGAGGCGGTGTTCTCCAGTCCACGGAGCAGGGACTAGAGACACCTAGACTTCCCGCATGTCGATCGGGGATTCGCCCGCAACCGGCCGTTCCAAGCGGCCCTTCGGTGTTCGGCTCTATCTGACGATCGGGTTCGCCGCCGTGGCGCTGATCACGGCCGGCCTGGGGTATCTGCTTCTCACCGGCTCCACCGACGAGGCGGCGAGCCAGCGCGCGGCGGACATCACGGTCGGCCGCGCGGTGAGTCTCGCTGACAGGATCGGCAGCCACCTGCCGAGGAAGTCGAAGCAGGCGTTCGCGAGCATCACCGATCCCGGGTTCTCGCCGTGGGTGTACGACCGCAATCTGAAGCTGCTGACGCCGACACACTCCCGCGGCGTTGGCGTCCATCAGGTTCCGGACCACCGCAGGGCGGTCAGGATGGCCCTGCACCAGGGGACGCGCACCGTCGACCGGCTTCCCAATCAGGCGACGATGGTCGCGACGCCGATCTTCAGGAACGGACATCTGGCGGGCGCGCTTCTGGTCCGGGCCGATCAGCCTCAAGCCCTGGCACGAACGATCGAATCGATCAGCGGCGACCGCCTCACGGCCGCGATCGTGGCGATGGTGATCGCGATCGTCATCGGCTTCCTGATCGCGACGGCTATCACGGTGCGCGTGAAGCGGCTGGCGCGAAGCGCGGGACGGATCACCGAGGGGGAGCTCGACGAGCCGCTCGAGGGTCTGGGTGGGCGCGACGAGATCACGGATCTCGGGCGGGCCCTGGAGACGATGCGGATCGCACTCCGCGAGACCTTCGGCGCCCTGTCGTCCGAGCGCGACCGCCTGGCGGCGATCTTCGATGCCCTGACCGACGGGGTGATGGTGGTCGGGCCGGACGGCGAGGTCCGCTTCTCGAACCCCGCCGCCGAGCCCCTGATCGAGCGAGATCGCAAGGTCTCAGAGCTGATCCGGCCCTGGTTGATCTGGGCGCAGGAGCGCGGCTCGGCCGAGCGCGACGGAATCCGAGTAGGGGATTGCGTCTATGCGCTCGGTGCCCGCAGGTTGTCGGCCGAGAATGCCGTCCTCGCCGTCACCCGCGACCGCACGGACGCGCTTCGGCGCGAGGTCGCCGAGCGTGAGTTCGTGTCGAACGCGGCGCATGAGCTGCGCAACCCGATCGCCGGGATCTCCGGGGCGATCGAGGTGCTGCGCGCTGGGGCCAAGGACGATCCGCAGGCACGGGAGCACTTCCTCCGCCGCCTGTCCGACGACGCCGAGCGGGTGAGCCGGCTTACCGACGCTCTCCTCACCCTTGCGCGCATCGATGCCGTTGGCCGGGAGACGAGCGACGTGGTCGACGTCGCGCTCGTGATCGACGAGGCCGTGCAGGCCGTCGCGCCGCCCGAAGGGATCGACGTGAGCGTCGAGATCTCGAACGGGGTGGCCGCCGAGGGCGACGCCGTGCTCCTGCGCCAGGTGTTGATCGGGCTGCTCACGAACGCCTTCAAGAACACGCCTGCCCCGGGCGCCGTTACGCTTCGCGCGCGCCGGGAAGGGCACGCAGAGGTTTTGATCGAGGTCGAGGACACGGGTGCCGGCATCGCCGCCGAAGAGGTCGGCCGGGTATTCGAACGCTTTTATCGGGGCTCACGAGCGCTCGAGCAGGAGGGCTTCGGTCTGGGGCTCTCGATCGCGAAGCGCATGGTCGACGTGATGGGCGGCAACATCGGAGTGCAGTCCGAGGTGGGCGTCGGAAGCACCTTCTGGGTCCGTCTTCCCGCGTCGGCCAAGACCCCGAGCCCCGTGGCGTGACCGTGGCCGACGGGCGCATCCTCATCGCCGACGACGAGCCCTCGGTCCGCGACGCGGTCGGCTACGCGCTCGAGCAGGAGGGGTTCGACGTCACGCTCGCCTCCGACGGCGACGACGCGGACCGCAAGATCGGAAGCGACTCCCCGAACTTCGATCTCTTGATCCTGGACATCATGATGCCCGGACGCAGCGGCCTCGACATCTGCCGCGACGTGCGGTCCCGCAGCCCGGTGCCGATCATCCTCCTCACCGCCAAGGACGCGGAGGTCGACAAGGTCGTGGGCCTCGAGGTCGGCGCCGACGACTACGTGACCAAGCCGTTCTCGGTGCGCGAGCTGCTCGGTCGCGTGCGCGCGCAGCTTCGCCGCCGCGAGCTGGACCGAAGCTCCTCGGTGGTCGAGGGAAAGACCATCGACGCCGGCCGGGTGAAGATCGACCTCGCGCGCCACCTGGTGACGGTCCGCGGGGAGCCCGTGAACCTCACGCGCTCGGAGTTCCAGGTCCTGCGCCTGCTCGCCGAGCGGCCCGGGCAGGTGTTCAGCCGCCTGGAGATTATGGAGGAGCTCTGGCAGTCGGAGTTCTCGGGCGACGTCCGCGCCTGCGACGTCCACATCTCAAACCTGCGCCAGAAGATCGAGCGCGACCCGCAGGAGCCCGAGCTGGTGCTGACGGTGCGGGGCGTCGGGTACCGGCTCTCGGAGGACGGGGGGTAGGTGGCGGCGAGCCCCGGCCTGTTTTTCGACCATCGTTTGAGGCGCAGGCCGGTGGATGTCAAGAAACCCCATCCGTGGTCCCCTACTTGCTCATCGCCGTCCCAACCGTCGCCCTAAACTGATTCGCCCCCGCCGGCGTAGCTCAGTTGGCCAGAGCACTTCACTCGTAATGAAGGGGTCCCCGGTTCGAATCCGGGCGCCGGCTTGCGTCCTGCAGCCGCCTGCCCGGATTCTCACCCGTTCGCCTTCCAGGCTCACTCGAATCCGGGCGCCGGCTTGCGTCCTGCAGCCGCCTGCCCGGGAACCGGGGACCCTTTGCGCCTAGGAGAACTGCCCCGAGGCCACCAGGACGCCATTCGGCCGCTTGACCCGGATGGTTGAGCCCTGCGTGACGTTCGGGACCGGGCCGCCGGACACGTCGATCCTGGCGGTGCCGAGTGCGTTGACCTTCGCGCTTGCGACGGTGACGCCGTTGACCCGGAACCTCACCGTGGTCCCGGCGAGCGGCTTCGCATTCTCGATCTGCGCCTCGAGCTGGCGGACGCCATCGTCGCGGGAGAACTTCGCCTTACCCGTGACGGCCGGATAGGCCTTGGATCCCTTCAGGGTGGCCTGGTGGATGTCGGTCGCTGCGCCGGCCATTGGCACGGCGAGGAGCGCCAGCGCTGTAAGCGCGCCGATTGCTGCGATCGTGATTCGTACTCTCATTGTTGCCTCCAAGGGGCTGAGTAATAGGACCATGCGAGGGTCCCATCGGTCCGGTCCCAAGCGCAATTGGACCTTGGTCCTAGGACCGGCGCCCTACCCTGGATCCGTGAGGATTGCCGCCGGGCCGGGTTTGGGGGTGTGAGGGAACGTGGCTGCATTCAGGCGAAGAAACGGGAGCGAAGAGCGCTCCAGAGCACCATCGACCTCGTCAGCGGTCGCGAAGTTCGCCGTCGGCGGGCTCGCCGCACTGGCGGCGGTCGGCATCGGCAGCTACTTCCTGGTGCGCCACATCGGCACGACCGAGGCGATCGACAACGCCAAGACCGTGACCCGGATCCTCGGGCGCCAGATCGTCGAGCCACGCCTGACCGATGGGATCGTCCACGAACGTCCCTCCAGCATCAGACGTCTCGATCGCGTGGTCGAAAACAACGTCCTGCAGGGTCAGGTCCTGCGGGTGAAGATCTGGACGGCGAGCGGCCGGATCGTCTACTCGGACAAGCACCGCCTGATCGGCTCGCGATACCAGCTGGGGGCCGACGATCTTGCGGTGCTGAGAAGCGGCGGGGTGGACGCCGGTGTGACCGACCTCTCGCAACCCGAGAACCGGTTCGAGCGCTCCAAGGGAGACGTCATGGAGGTGTACCTCCCCGTCCACACCCCAAGCGGACGCCGGCTTCTGTTCGAGGTCTACCAGCGGTTCAGCTCGATCGCGTCGAGCGGATCCAGCATCTGGAAGGCGTTCGCGCCGGCGCTGATCGGCGCGCTGCTGATCCTCGCGTTGCTGCAGGTCCCGCTGGCCGTCTCGATGGCTCGGCGCTTGCGGCGCGGACACGCCGAGCGCGAGGCGCTCCTCGAGCGTTCGATCGAAGCATCGGATCGGGAGCGCCGACGGATCGCCGGTGACCTTCACGACGGCGTGGTGCAGAGCCTCGTCGGTACCTCCTTCTCATTGGCGGCGGCTGCCGAGCGGGTGAATGGCGGAACCAACGGGAGTGCGCGCCAGGTGCTGGAGCGGGGCGCAGCGCAGACGCGGCAAAGCGTCCGCGAGCTCCGGAGCCTGCTCGTGGAGATCTATCCCCCCAGCCTTCGCAACGCCGGCTTGCAGTCGGCGCTCACCGACCTGCTCGAGCGGGTCGACGATCGCGGCATCGCGACACGGCTGGACATGGCAGCTGGGTTGTGGCTCCCGGCCGACACCGAGGCCGTCTTCTTCAGGGTGGCCCAGGAGGCTGTCCGCAACGCCGTCGCCCACGCCGAGCCCACCGTCATCAGCGTTGCGGTGAGTGCCGGCGGAGGGCGGGCCTCGCTCACAGTGACCGACGACGGACGAGGCTTTCCCGAAGGGGATGCGGCCGCGCCCGGGCACTTCGGACTGCAGCTGATGCGCGACCTCGCGCAGGATGCGGACGGCGAGCTCACCGTCGACTCCGGGCCCGGCCGCGGCGCCCGGATCGGCCTGGAGGTTCCGCTGCGGTGATCCGGGTGCTTGTGGCGGAGGATCACGCCGTCGTTCGCGGCGGGCTGGTGGAGCTGCTGGGCGCTGCCGACGACGTGGACGTCGTGGCCACCGCGGCCGACGGTGACGCGGCGCTCGCGAAGGTGCGCGAGCTGCGACCCGACGTGGTCCTCATGGACATCTCGATGCCGAACACAGGTGGGATCGAAGCGACGGCCTCGATCGCGGACTTCGATTCGGATGTCCGGGTGGTCATGTTGACCGCGTTCTCTGATCGCGACCGCGTCGTGGCGGCCCTCGACGCGGGAGCCGTCGGGTATCTGCTGAAGGACGCGGAGCCAGCCGAGCTGCTCGGCGCCATCCGGGCCGCTGCGCGCGGTGAGGCGCCGCTCGCGCCCCGGGCCGCTCGCGAACTGCTCGCCGCCCGCTCTGAGGAACGCCATGCGGAGCTTTCAAAGCGGGAGCGCGAGGTCCTGGCGCTCGTCGCCGAGGGGCTTCCCAACAAGCTGATCGCACGGCGGCTCGAGATCAGCGAGAAGACGGTGAAGACCCACCTGACGAACGTCTTCCAGCGGATCGGCGTGACCGATCGCACCCAGGCGGCGCTATGGGCGCAGCGCCATGGCGTGAACGCGGACTCGGCCGGGTGAACGACGAGGAGCCGGGCGCCCGCCCGGCTCCTCGCGCCGCGACTAGGCCGTCTGCCTTATCGGTGATGACGCCCGTGATGGTGATGATGATGATGGCGCTCAGCGTGATGGTGATGACGGTGATGTCCGGGCGGATCGTCGGCTCCGTGACTTGCCTGCGCGATGCCGGCCCCTCCGATCAGCATCGTGCCCGCCACGCCGAAGAGGGCGAGTGCCCGCGAGATTCTCTTGGTCATTGTCGGCTCCTTGTTTGGGATTGCCTGCTCGAACAGGGTCGCGCGAAGCCGGTCCGACGTTCAACGGGACATTGGTCCTAGGACCTGTGCTCAACGGCGGCGAGGCCGCGACGCTCAGCCGGATGACCAGCGACAGCGGTCAGTTGACGCCCGCAGCGCTACGGCAATAGTCTGACCGTCCGGTTCAGGAAGGAAAGGCAGAGGACCATGGCCAAGGACAACGTCGACGTCGTGCAGGGTGCGTGGGACTCGTTTGCCCGTGGGGATATCGATGGCGTCATCGAGGCGATCGCGCCGAACGCCGAGACACGGGTACCGGAGTCGGTGCCCTGGGGAGGGACCTACGTCGGGCCCGACGGATTCCGGGACTTCCTCTACAAGATCGACCAGGCATTCGACCAGTTCAAGGCGACGCCCGACAAGGTCCTGGGGGCCGACGACAACCACGTCGTGGTGGTCGCCAAGACGAAGGGGCGGACCAAGTCGGGCGGCGTGGTCGAGGGCAGCGCCGTCTGGCTTTACCAGCTGCGCGACGGATTGATCGCCGACGCCGAGAGCTGGACTGACACCGCCCAGGTCCTCGAGGCCCTGGGCTAGAACAACTGGCAGCGCTCTCGGTCGTCGTCGTCACCCATGACCACCGCGAGGTGGTGGGGCGGATGCTGAGCGCTCTGACCGACGAGCTTCGTGATGGCGACGAGCTCATCGTCATCGACAACGCCTCCAGCGACGGGACGCCGGACGCCCTGCGCGATGCGGCGCCGTATGCGACGGTGATCGAGGAGTGCGAGAACCTCGGCTTCGCCGGTGCCTCTAACCGCGGGGCGGCTCTTTCGACGCGGGAGCTACTGCTCTTCCTGAACCCGGACGCCGTGGTGGCGCCCGGGTTTCGCGACGCGATCGAGCTGCCGCTCGCCGAGGGCCGCGGCTGGACCGCGTGGCAGGGACTCGTCACCGCAGACGGTGGTCGGCTCATCAACAGTCGCGGCGGCGCCGTCCACTTCACCGGCGTTGCCTGGGCTGGCGGGGCCGGCGAACCCGTCGGTCAGGGGAAGCCTCCGACCGGTGAGCCCGGTTTTGCCTCGGGCGCGTGCATCGCCATCCCGGCCGCCGAGTTCGAGCAGGCTGACGGGTTCGCCGAGCCGTTCTTCCTCTACCACGAGGACGTCGACCTTTCGCTGCGGCTTCGCGTCGCCGGAGGGCGCCTGGGAGTCGAGACGCGGGCGCGCGTCGACCACGACTACGAGTTCGCGAAGGGCGCGGAGAAGTGGCGGTACCTGGAGCGCAACCGGTGGGCGACGGTGATCCGCACCTATCCGGGCGGGCTACTCGCGCTGCTGGCGCCGGCGCTGTTCGCGACGGAGCTCGCGCTCGTGCCCATCTCGGTCGCCGGCGACTGGGGTGCACAGAAGCTCCGCTCCTGGTTCGACGTGGCACGGTGGCTGCCACGCCTGCTCAGGGAGCGTCGCGCGATCCAATCCGGCCGGCGGGTATCGGCGCGCGAGTTCGCGCGGGCGCTGACGCCGGATCTCGACTCGTCGTATCTCGGCGCGGCAGGCCGCTCGCATGTTCTGCGCCTGGCGCTGCGTGCCTACTGGTCCGCGGTGCTGGCGCTCCTACCGGACTGACGCTCGGCCGGCGGCCCGTCCGCGGACGGGTGGGGCGCAGGCTCGCCGTTGACGGCGGCGGCCCGAGCAGCTCGCGCCTCCGCGTCCAGGCGCGCCACCTCCTGCGCGAGGATCTTGGTCTCCTCGGACAGGCGCGTGGTGATGACCGAGAAGTGCAGGAGCAGGATGAAGGCCAGGCCGAGGCCGGCGATGAACAGCGCGTTGGCCGGGACCTCGATCCCGACCGCGTGCGAGACGTGCGCGAGTAGCTGGTTCCAGATGGCCAGTACGAGCAGGATCAGCGCCACCACCATCCACAGGAGCGCGTACCGCTCGATCAGCCGCCGCCGTCGCACCAGCTCCAGTACCAGCCCGAGCATCACCGCGGTCACGATCACGGCGACGATCCGCACACGGTTGTCCAGCGGCGCGCCGGCCGCGAACGAGAGAATCGAGCTCAGATCCGGCACGCGCTCAGCCCCCCCGAGGGGCCTGGCCCGCGCCGGATACGGCGGCGCCGGGGGCCACCGGTTCGCCCTCGCCGGTGTCCGGCGGCTCCTCCGCCGGGGTGGGGCGGCGACGAAACAAACCGATGAAGAGGGCCAGGAGCACCTTCACCATGTAGTAGGCGCTACGCGGATAGTCGATCGAGCTCTTGCCGAAGCCGCGCGCGTTCATGCGAACCGGCACCTCGTGGATCCGGAGCCGGTGCGCGTGAAGCATCAGGATCGCCTCGACCTCCGGATAGTCGTGCGGGTAGTCGCGGGCGAAGAGCTCGATCCCGCGCCGGTTGGTGATGCGGAAGCCCGACGTCGGATCGGTGATTCGCCGACGCGTGATCACGGTGAGTACGACCGAGAAGATCAGGTTGCCCATTCGGCGGCCGATCGGAACGCGGTAGCCGGGATCGCCACGGAAGCGGCTGCCGCAGACCATGTCGGCCTCGTCGCCGGAGGTCTTGAGCTTCGCCAGCAGATCGTGGAGGTGTGCCGGCTTGTGCTGACCGTCGCCGTCGACCTGGGCAGCGACGTCGTAGCCGTTTCGAAGCGCGTACTTGAAGCCGGACTGCATTGCGCCGCCGATCCCGATGTTGAACGGATGCCGCACGACGACCGCGCCACTCGCCTCGGCCTCGGCCGTCGTGTTGTCGAGGGAGCCGTCGTCGATCACCACGACATCGAAGTCGGGCGCCTGGCGGTGGATGTCCCGCACCACCCGGCCGACCATCCCCTGCTCGTTGTAGGCGGGGACGATCGCAAGCTTGCGAAGCTGGGAGTGGTTACGCGCCATGGCGTCGGAGCGGCAGGCCGGAGGCCGCAGGCGATCCAGATTAGCGCCACCCCGGTGCCGGTTGGCCGCGTGCGTTTAGTGGTGTGCGTGAGCGTGCACGTGCGCCGGAGCGTGGCGCTCGCCCCGCATAGTCAGCCAGATGAGCGCGACGAACACCGCCGTCGCCATGATGTTCAGCACCAGCTTGTAGTTGACGGAGATCGTCCCGAACACGTCCTCCCGGCTGGGCCGAGTCGCCGGGATGAGGTCGACCGCCGAGAAGAGGCCGTCCACGAGGAGCGCGGCGACCACCATCGTCACGAACATGAGGGCCGTGATGCGAATCGCGAACGACAGGCCGTAGTACTTGCGGTAGGCGACCAAGATCGGCAGCACGATCAGGTCGGCGAACAGGAAGGCGATCACCCCGGCGAACGAGATCCCACCGGACCACAACACCGCGGCGAGCGGGACGTTGCCGATCGAGCACACGAAACTGAGCACGGCGATGAGCGGCCCGGCGATCACGTTCTCGATCGTGCGGACGATGGGCGGCGCGTCCGTGACGAACAGGACGTTGAAGAAATCGTCACCAAGGAGCCCGATGAACCCGGCGAGCAGGAAGCCGACCGTGATCTCCTTCCACAGCATCCCCCAGTCCATGCGGAAGTTGTGCGCGACGTCGGTCCAGGCGTCCATCGAGCCAAGGCGCTCGCGCCAGCTCCTGCCGGCCGTTCCAGCCGGCCCGTGAGTGTGGGCGGCCGCGGTCGCCTCCTGGGCGTGCCGGCGCGCCGCCTCCTCGAGCCGCGGCGAGACGAAGAGCCGAAGCGCCAGCGCCATGAGCGCGATCAGGATGATCCCGCCGATGAATTCGGCGAGCGTGAACTGCCAGCCCATGAGGATCCACAGGACGAGGCCGAGCTCCCAGACGAGGTTGGTTGAGGCGAACTGAAAAGCGAGTGCGGTCACGGCTGAGGCGCCCTTCTCGAAGAGCGAGCGCGCGATGGCGATCGCGGCGTAGGAGCACGACGACGACGCGGCCCCGAGGCCGGTCGCCTTCGCCACCGGACGCACGCCGGTGCCGGAAAGGGCCGACTGGATCCGCTCGCGGGGAACCCAGGCCTGCACGATCGCGGAGATCGCGAATCCGAGCACCAGCGCCCACCAGACTTCGTAAGCCATGAGGCCCGCGTTCTTCAGGCCGTCGAGAATGGTCTGAGCCACGTCTCCCATCGGTCGCCAGTATATACCCACGGGGGGTATAAAGGCGCCAAAGGCGCGAAGTCTCCGCAGGCAGGGTTCCGGCGCTCGCGGACGTATCTGGCGACATGGCCACCGATGAGGGCGCCGAGCGCCAGCGCTTCGATCCGATCGCCGGCGGCAGGGTGCGGCACCGGGACGAGGCCGAGGTCGAGTTCAACCGCATCGTCGCCTTCAGCGACGGCGTCTTCGCGATCGCCATGACGTTGCTGGTCCTGGGGCTGACCGTCCCCAGCGGCAGTGAGGACCTGACGCATGACCTCCTCGACAACCAGGGGGACTTCCTGGCCTACGGGATCAGCTTTGCGGTACTGGGCCGCTACTGGCTGTCGCATCACCGGTTCTTCTCGGCGCTCGAGCGCTTCGACGGACGGCTGATGGCCCTGAACCTGTTCTACCTGGCGTGGATCGCGCTCGTGCCGTTCACCTCGGAGGTGCTCGGCGACTACGGCGACACGACGGACGCCGTCGTGCTGTACGCGATCAATCTGATCCTGGTCAGCGCGAGCTTCTACGCCCAGCTCGTCTACGCCGATAGGGCCGGGCTTCTGAAGCCCGCGGCCCAGGAGTACGAACGGCATCAGAATGGCCCCCTCACCCTGGTCGTGATCTCCGTCTTCGCGCTGTCGATCCCGGTGGCGTTCCTGAGCCCTCTCGCGGCCGAGCTGATGTGGCTCGCGACCTTCTTCATCGGCCGGCAGGTCACCCGGCGCTTTACGCCGGCCTCCTAGTCGCGCTCGGAGCGGTTCGTCAGGATCTGCTCGCGCTCGGCGAGGCGGTTCTGGCGCCGCAGCTCGGCCTCACGCTCGCGCCGCTGCTCGGCCTCGGACTCGGTGAGGAGCGGCGGAACCGGCATCGGCTTGCCGTCGTCGTCCACGGCGACCATCGTCAGGTAGGCGGTGGAGGTATGACGGCTGTCGCCGCTCCGTGGGTTCTCGGCCTCCACCCGCACGCCGACCTCCATCGACGTGCGCCACGCGGCGTTGACGGTGGCCGAGCAGGTGACGAGCTCGCCGATGTGCACGGGCAGGATGAAGGTCATGCGGTCCATCGCCGCCGTGACGACGCGGCTGCGGCAGTGGCGAATCGCGGCGATCCCGGCAACCTCGTCGCAGAGCTTCATCACGATCCCGCCGTGGACGAACCCGGCCGAGTTCGCATCGCCGATACCCATCCACCTGACGAGGACGGCCTTCGAGTCCGAGGCGGCCTTCGGCTCCATTGGCCGGCGATCGTAACGGCGCGCCGTCGCCATAGCCTTCGCGTGTGGCGGATTCGCTCGACTCCCTGGCGGCCGAAGTCGTCGAGTGCCGCCGATGTCAGCGCCTGGTCGAATGGCGCGAGCTGTCGGCCGCGAACCCGCCGCGTCGATATCAGGGCCAGGAATACTGGGGTCGGCCCCTGCCGGGCTTCGGCGACCCGGCCGCCCGCGTGGTCCTGGTCGGACTGGCGCCCGCCGCCCACGGCGGCAACCGGACGGGGCGGATCTTCACCGGGGATCGATCGGGCGACTGGCTGTATGCGGCGCTGCATCGCGCCGGGCTGGCCAACCAGGCGCACTCGGTGAACCGCGACGACGGGCTGCGCCTGCGCGATGCCTACGTCACGGCCGTCAACCGCTGCCCGCCGCCCGCGAACAAGCCCAGCCCGGTGGAGCGCGACAACTGTCTCCCGTACTTGGTGCGGGAGCTGGCCTTGCTGGAGCGCGCGTCGGTTCTCGTTGCCCTCGGCTCTTACGCGTGGGACGGGGCGTTACGGGCAGCGAGGGAGCTCGGCGAGGGCGTGCCGCGCCCCAAGCCGCGATTCGGCCACGGGGCGGAGGCATCGGTTGGCCGCTTCACGTTGCTCGGTTGCTACCACCCGTCCCAGCAGAACACGTTCACCGGCAAGCTCACCGAGCCGATGATGGATGCGGTGTTCACCCGGGCGCTTGAGCTCGTCTGATCCGAAAGGGGAGTGGGCCGAGCCCACCTCGGCGATACTGGGAAGCGGCGATGCTTCCCATCAACATCCCAAACGTCCTGACGCTCCTGCGCATCCTGGCGGTGCCGGTGATCGTGGTGGCGCTGCTCGACGAGACGCCCAACGGAGACGCGCTCGCCGCCGGCGTGTTCGCCCTTGCCGCCATCAGCGACGGGCTCGACGGCTACATTGCCCGCCGTCGCCAGGACGTGACGACCTTCGGGAAGCTCATGGACCCGCTGGCCGACAAGCTCCTTATCGTGGCGGCGCTGGTCGCACTGGTGTCGCTGAACCGGCTGGCCGCCTGGGTCGCCATGGTGATCATCGCGCGCGAGCTCGCGGTCACGGGCCTGCGCGCGGTCGCGGTCGAGCAGGGCGTGGTCATCTCGGCGAGCTGGCTGGGCAAGGTGAAGACGACGCTTCAGGTCGCGGCGGTGTTCGCGCTCATCATCTGGAACCCGTCACCGTGGCCGGTTGATGCGCTGGTCTACCTGGCCGTGGCGGCGACGGTGATCTCCGGGCTCGACTACTTCTTCGGGCTGCGAAAGCGCCTCGCGGCGGAGCGCGAAAAGCGCGCGGCTGGGAAGGGCGGCGAAGGAGAGCCCGTCTAGAGCTGTTCCACGCAGGGAGCCTCGAGCCACTCGCGCTCGGTCATGTGGTGGCGCGAGTGCTCGCCGCTATCGAGCTCGGCGAGGATCTCCGACACCATGCCGGAGCGCTCCGCGATCACGGAGTGGCGGTGGATCGTCTCCAGGTTCTCCTGGCGGGCCAGGATGAAGCCCCCGTCGCGGAGCTTGGGATAGGCGTCGGTGACCC
This sequence comes from Solirubrobacterales bacterium, assembly GCA_045805825.1. Taxonomy (GTDB): domain Bacteria; phylum Actinomycetota; class Thermoleophilia; order Solirubrobacterales; family 70-9; genus AC-56. The sequence goes on along the minus strand of JBJMKM010000088.1, from coordinate 1,762 downwards.
GGCGGACCATCTCGCGGACGCAATCCTCGACGAACCGCGGGTTCCTATGGGCCGTCTCCACAACCGAGACCTCGTCGGAGCGCTTCATGAGCTCGTAGATCTCCGAGCTCATCGACTGCTCGACGATGTGGAGCAGGTCGCGGGCGTCGACCTCGAGCTTGACGTCCTCCGCCAACCCGATGTGGAGGGAGCCGATGCCGCGCTGGTTGTGTGTCGCGACGGGTACGGCGTCGAAGACACGCTCGATCTCGTCATCGGTGAATCCCTCGGCGGCCAGGCGCTCACGCGAGCGCCCGGCGACGAGCTCCTGCGCGCAGGGGCAGGCGGTCATACCCTGGGCCTCGACGCCGGTGAGGGTGCGCGTTCCGCGCTCGGAGACGACCGCGGTCCCGAGGAGCGTGTAGATCTCCTGCGTCGGCAGCTCCGAGGCGGGCGTGCGGACGGTCTCGGGGTAGCGGGCGGCGATCGTCACCTCGGCGCGAAGGCCCTCCTGCTGCTCGCGGATGCGGGTCGCGATATGGGCGGCGAGCTCCTCGGCGCGGAGGGACTCACGGAGGACGACGCTGTCGATGGCTTCGCCCACGACTTCCTCGAACCTCGACATGTGAACGCCCGCCTGGTGGGGATTGAGGTCGACGAAGCACTCGAGCTCGGCGAAGAAGTAGTTGCCCGGCGCATCGGCACCGTCCTCGCGCGGGCGGTGGCCGCCGACGCGGATCACCTTCTCGATGCCGCGGACGCCGACGCGTGTGAGGCTCACCTCGGTGCGCGGGCGGGATGCCTGGACGTCGGGTACGGGATGCGCCAGTCCGGTGGATTGAGTCGTCTGCATCTCAGGACTCCTGGGGTAGAAGTGGCGGGGTTACCGGTGTGCGTCGCGCCGGCGTCTGGTCTTACGACGCATCAAACAACTGGCCAGCGGCCAAGGTTAGCGACGGGGAATGCCCAGCTCGCCGGCAGGGTGATCCCTATACTTCGCGCCGCCCGGACCCCGAAGAGTTAGGAGAGGTGGGGACGGGATTGTCTGACAAGGGAGACCCACTCGTGACCGGGCAACCGGGAACGGTCGGCGGGGAGGAAGCCGGGGCGAACGGTGCCGCGGTCGAGCTCAACGGCGATCTGCCGTTCCAAGATTCTGAGGAGTTGCGCACGCTCATCTCGCAGGGCCGCGAGCGGGGCTACCTGACGTTCGAGCAGATCGCGGGGACGCTCGAGGAGGTCGAGGTCACCAAGGAACAGGTGCAGTCCCTGCACACGTACCTGATCGAGCACGGCGTCGACGTCATCGCCGAGGACGGGCTCACCGCGTACAAGGAGGCCAAGGAAGGCAGCCAGCCCGGCCAGACGAAGAAGCCCGAGCTCGACCTCACGGTGGAGCCGAGCCTCGACTCGCTACGCCTGTATCTGCGCTCGATCGGCCGGGTGGATCTTTTGACGGCCAACGAGGAGATCTCCCTCGCCAAGCGCATCGAGCGGGGCGACATGGCGGCGAAGCGCCACATGGTCGAGGCGAACCTGCGGCTGGTGGTCTCGATCGCGAAGGGCTACCTCGGCCGCGGGCTGAGCTTCCTCGACCTGATCCAGGAGGGATCGCTCGGACTCATCCGCGCAGTCGAGAAGTTCGACTTCAGGCGCGGCTACAAGTTTTCGACGTACGCGACGTGGTGGATCCGCCAGGCGGTGACCCGTGCGATCGCCGACAAGGCGCGGACGATCCGGATCCCGGTGCACATGGTGGAGAAGCTCAACCGCGTCACCCACG
>JBJMKM010000087.1:0-19650 GCA_045805825.1 Solirubrobacterales bacterium | reverse complement strand
TGAGCGTCGGCGAGGACGACCTGGAGCGCATCGAGGCCAAGATGCGCGAGCACATCGCCGCCGACGAGCACTTCGAGCGCACGGACGTGCCGGTCGCGGAGGCGATCGAGCGCTTCGAGGCCGAGCGGCAGGACTACAAGGTCGAGCTGATCGAGGACCTGATCGCCGACCAAGGCGTGGAGACCGTCTCGCTCTACCGCAACGGCCCCTTCACGGACCTCTGCCGCGGACCGCACGGTCCCGGCACGAAGCGGATCAAGGCCTTCAAGCTGACCAGCGTCGCGGGCGCCTACTGGCGCGGCGACGCCGAGCGCCAGATGCTCACGCGCATCTACGGCACCGCCTTCCTGTCGAAGGAGGACCTGGAGGAGCACCTGCGCCTGCTCGAGGAGGCGCGCGCCCGCGACCACCGCAAGCTGGGTCGCGAGCTCTCGCTGTTCATGCTCTCCGATCTCTCGCCGGGGTCGCCGTTCTGGCTGCCCAACGGCACCCACATCTGGAACGAGCTGACCAAGCTCTGGCGCGCCACCAACGTGGAGCGCGGCTACACCGAGGTGCGCACGCCGATCCTCTACGACGTCGACCTCTGGAAGCAGTCGGGCCACTGGCACGTCTACCGGGAGCACATGTACTTCACGGACGTCGAGGATCGCAAGATGGGTCTGAAGCCCATGAACTGCCCGGCGCACGTGCAGATCTACAAGAACGAGCTGCGCTCCTATCGCGACCTACCGATCCGCTACGCCGAGCAGGGTCTGGTCCACCGCCACGAGCCGAGCGGGACGCTCCACGGGCTGCTGCGCGTGCGCCACATCACCCAGGACGACGCCCACGTGTTCTGCACCGAGGATCAGATCGAGCAGGAGGCGATGCGCTGCCTCGACTTCGGCTTCTACATCTACGAGCAGTTCGGCCTGAAGCCGCGCCTGGAGCTGTCGACGCGGCCGGAGAAGCGGGTCGGAACCGATGAGATGTGGGACAAGGCGGAGGCCGCGTTGCTCAAGACGCTGGAGGACAACGGGCTCGAGTACGAGCTCAACGAGGGCGACGGCGCCTTCTACGGGCCCAAGATCGACGCCCACATCACCGACGCGATCGGCCGTTCCTGGCAGCTCGGCACCGTCCAGCTCGACTACTACATGCCCGAGCAGTTCGAGCTCGCCTACACGGGGGCCGACAACGCCGAGCACCGGCCGGTGATGATCCACCGCGCGTTGCTCGGATCGCTCGAGCGCTTCGCGGGGATCCTCGTCGAGCACTACGGCGGTCGCTTTCCCACCTGGCTCGCACCGGTGCAGGCCGGAGTCCTACCCGTCGCCGACCGCCACAACGGCTATGCGGCCGAGGTCGCCGCCAGCCTCACCGAGGCCGGCGTGCGCTGCCGGGTCGATGAGCGCTCGGAGTCGGTCGGCAAGAAGATCCACGACGCCGAGGTCGCGAAGCTCCCCTACATGCTCGTCGTCGGAGATCGCGAGCAGGCGGACGGCGCCGTCTCGGTGCGCTCGCACGCCGAGGGGGACCTTGGAACCGAGTCGGTCGAGGATTTCGCCGCTCACGTGAATCGCGAGGTATCTGCTTCCTAGGCGTCTATACTGGCCCGCGATGAAGGGCACCCACACCACGCGCCGCCGCTGAGCGCCCGTGCCCTCTGCCGTTACGTCTCGCCTCCCCGATCCACCGTCTCGCCATCCCTAGCTTGACACGCATTTCAATCCAGCACTAGTGGCGAACCCGCGCTTCGACCGGTCGCCTCCCGAGCGTGACCCGACGCGGATCAACGAGCGGATCCGCGTGCCTGAGGTCAGGCTGATCGACGAGGAGGGACAGCAGGTGGGCATCATCCCCACCGAACAGGCCCTGCAGCGGGCGACCGAGAAGGATCTCGACCTCGTGGAGGTCGCGCCGGACGCCCGTCCTCCCGTGGCCCGCCTCCTCGACTACTCCAAGTACCGCTATGAGCAGGAGCAGAAGGCCAAGGCCGCGCGAAAGCACCAGCAGCAGATCAACGTCCGCGAGATCAAGCTGCGGCCCAAGATCGCGACCCACGATTACGAGACCAAGAAGGGTCACGTCGAGCGATTCCTGCGCCAGCACGACAAGGTCAAGGTCACGATCATGTTCCGCGGCCGCGAGCAGGCCCACCCCGAACGGGGCCGCACCCTCCTTCGCCGGCTGTACGAGGACATCGAGCCGCTCGCGACCATCGAGCAGGAGCCCCTGCAGGAGGGTCGCAACATGAGCATGCTGCTCGCGCCGTCGCGCACAAGGGCGAGCGAGGGCGACGCCGAGCGCTCCGCCGCCTAGCGCGCCGCTTCCGTCTGCTTCAATAAGCCGTCCCCGTGCCGAAGATGAAGACACATTCGGGCGCGAAGAAGCGCTTTCGCAAGACGGCCTCCGGCAAGCTCCGTGGCCGGCGCGCATACTCCAGCCACATCCTGGAGAAGAAGTCGCCGAAGCGAAAGCGGCGCATGTCGAAGCCCACGCAGGTCGCTCAGTCGGACAAGAAGCGCGTGCGCACGCTGCTGGCTGGAAAGGGCGAGTAGCCAATGGCCCGCGCGACCAACGCCGTCGCCCGCAAGCGGCGCAAGAAGAAGGTCCTGAAGGAGGCCAAGGGCTACTTCGGTCGCAAGCACTCGAGCTACCGGCTCGCGAACGAGCAGGTCATGCGCTCGGGCGCCTACGCCTACCGCGACCGGCGCAACAAGAAGCGCGACTTCCGGCGCCTGTGGATCATTCGCATCAACGCCGCCGCGCGCCGTGAGGGCATGAGCTACTCGCAGCTCATCCATGGCCTCAGTGAGGCCGGCGTCGAGGTCAACCGCAAGATGCTGGCCGACGTCGCCGTGCACGATCCCGAGGCGTTCCGCCGATTTGCCGAGCTAGCCCGGGAGGCCACCGCGGCGTAAACGCGATGGCTCCATAGACGATCCCGGGCGGCTTGCGAGATGCGGGCCGCCCTTTTTCGTTCCACGACAGATGATCACCAGCCCGCACAACGAAAAGCTCAAGCTGATTCGCAGGCTTCAGGCGCGTAAGCACCGGCAGCGCTCCGGCCTGTTCGTGGCCGAGGGGGAGGACCTGGTGGACGCGGCTGAGGCCGCCGGTGTCGGGGCGGAGTTCGTGCTGGTCGCCGGGCGCGATGTGGAGCCCGCGCTCCTCGACGGCGTAAGCGAGCTCGGCTCGGGCACGCGCGTCATCGGCGTCTACGAGGAGCGGTGGTCGGAGCCAGGGGGAGATCTCCAGGCCTACCTCGGGGGCGTCCGCGATCCGGGCAACGTAGGCACGATCATCCGCACGGCGCACGCGCTGAGCGATGGGCCGGTCGTGCTGGGACCGGATTGCGCGGACCCCTATTCGCCGAAGGCGGTGCGGGCGAGCATGGGCTCGGTATTCGCGCGCCCTCCGGCCAGGGCCGAGCTCGGTGCGCTCGATGGCTACAAGCTGGCGCTTGACGCTCACGCGGGGGCTGAACTGGGTGACGTCGAGCTCGAACCGCCGGTGGTGCTCTGCCTGGGCAGTGAGCGGGAGGGACTTCCGGCTGGTCAAAACCCGCACGCGACCGTGCGGATCCCGATGCGCCCGGACGGGCCGGAGTCGCTCAACGTGGCGGCTGTCGCCGCGGTGGCGCTGTACGAGGTCGCGAATAGGATGGCCGCCCGTGCCTGACGTCCAGGGAAAAATCCACGAGCTGCGCGGCCAGGCCGAGGCTGCGATCGGATCGGCTTCCGGAGCCGAGGCGCTCGAAGAGCTCCGAGTTCGCTACCTGGGGCGCAAGGCCGAGCTGACGCAGATCCTCCGCGGGATCGGCGAGCTGCCTCCGGAGGAGCGCGGCCCCGTGGGGCAGGCGGCGAACCAGGCGCGGCAGGCGCTCGAGGCGCTGTTGGAGCGACGGCGGACCGAGCTCGAAGCCGGCGAGCTCGACCGAGGACTTGCGGCCGAGGCTGTCGACGTCACCTTGCCCGGGTCACCGGCCGTGCCGGTGGGGGCACGGAACCTCCTGATCCGCACGCTGCGCGAGATTGAGGACGTCTTCGTAGGCCTCGGCTATCAGGTGATGGAGGGGCCCGAGGTGGAGCTCGACTACTACAACTTCACGGCCCTCAACCATCCGCCGGGTCACCCGGCGCGCATGGCACAGGACACCTTCTACGTCGATCCGGCGACGCTCGATCCGGAGCTGCGCCTGGAGCCGGCGACGACCCTCCCGGGCGAGGGCGCGGACGGCGAGCCGCTGCCTCCGGGCCCGGAGGAAGTCGTTCTGCGAACCCACACGTCGCCCATGCAGGTCCGCTCGATGGAGGCCCAGCCTCCCCCGATCTTCATCGTCGTTCCGGGGCGCTGCTACCGCTCAGACCCCTTCGATGCCACGCACAGCCCGATCTTCCACCAGGTGGAGGGCCTCGCCGTGTCGGAGACGATCACCCTCGCCGACCTGAAGGGCACGCTCGACGAGTTCGCCCGCGCCATCTTCCCGGAGCGGCGTACACGCTTCCGGCCCGGCTTCTTCCCCTTCACCGAGCCCAGCGTGGAGGTCGACGTCTCCTGCTTCCGGTGCGGGGGCACCGGCGAGCTCCCCGACGGATCGCGGGACTCCATCTGCAAGGGGACGGGCTGGATCGAGATCCTCGGCTCGGGGATGGTCGACCCGAACGTCTTCGGCTTCGTCAAGGCAAACGGCTACGACCCCGAGCGTGTGCAGGGCTTCGCCTTCGGCATGGGGATCGAGCGCATCGCGATGCTCAAGCATGGCGTCCCCGACCTGCGCAAGTTCTTCGAGAACGACGTCCGGGTGCTGGAGCAGTTTCGATGAAGGCGCCCTACACCTGGCTTACCGAGTACTGCGACCCGGGCCTCGAAGCCGGCGAGCTCGCCGATCGGCTGGCGATGCGGACGACCGAGGTCGAGCGGATCAGCCACGTCGGCCCGCCTTCGCCCGAGGGCTTCGTGGTGGGCCGTGTCGTGTCGGCCGAGCAGCACCCAAATGCCGATCGCCTCAGCGTGTGCGAGGTCGAGACCGGCGACGGCGCCCGCACGATCGTCTGCGGGGCGCCGAATGTCGCCGCGGGCCAGCTCGTCCCGGTCGCGCTGCCGGGCGCGACGATGCCCGGCGGCGAGAAGCTCGGCCAGGCCAAGCTGCGCGGCGTCGTCTCCGACGGGATGATCCTGTCTGAGGCAGAGCTCGGAATGGGCGACGACGCCGATGGCATCGCGGTCCTCGACGGCGATGCCGAGCCCGGGACAGCACTCGCGGACGTCCTGCCGGTAGCCGAGCCCGTTCTGGAGCTCGAGGTCAACTCCAATCGCGTCGATTGCTTCGGCGTCTACGGGGTCGCCCGCGAGGTCCACGCGTTCACGGGCGCCTCGCTCGCCCCGGCGCCCTGGGAGGAGGACGCGGACGCGACCGGCGAGGGCCAGGCGTCCGATTACGCGTCGGTCACTGTCGAGGTGCCCGAGCTCTGTCCGCGCTTCACGGCCCGCGTGTTCACCGACGTGAGCATCGGTCCCTCGCCGCTTTGGCTCAAGGCACGCCTGATCGCCGCCGGCCAGCGGCCGATCAACAACGTCGTGGACATCACGAACTACGTGATGCTGATGACGGCGCAGCCCCTTCACGCCTTCGACCTCGACCGGGTGCCGGACGGCGCGCTGATCGTTCGCACCGCGAGCGACGGCGAGCGGATGACCACGCTCGACGGGGTGGAGCGGACCTTCGACTCCGAGACCGTGCTCGTATGCGACCGCGACGGCCCCTCCGGAATCGCCGGGATCATGGGCGGCGAGCATTCGGAGGTCTCGGACTCCACGACGCGCGTGCTGTTGGAGGTGGCGACCTGGAACGGCGTCAACATCCTCCGGACTTCGCGAATGCTTGGCCTGCGGTCGGAGGCATCCAACCGTTTCGAGAAGCAGCTCCATCCGGAGCTTGCGATCCGCGCTCAGCGCATCGCTTCACGTCTGATGGTCGAGCTCTGCGGCGCTCGGCTCGTGCCTGGCACGATCGATGTCGCGGCCGATCCGCCGCCGCCCCGGCGCCCCCGCCTTCGCGCTGGGCGCGCCGAGGAGCTACTCGGTATGCGGATCGAGGTGGACGACTCTGTCGCCTATCTCGAGCGGCTCGGTTTCGGAGTCGAGCGCGAGGGGGACGACATCGTCGCGGAGGTGCCCCCGCACCGCTACTACGACGTCAGCCGGGAGGCCGATCTGATCGAGGAGGTCGGTCGCATCCACGGCTACGACGAACACCTGCCGTCGACTCTTCCGCCGACGCCCGAAGGCGGTCACCTCACACGCGAGCAGGCGCTTCGCCGCCGTGCCGAGGACGTGATCCGAGACCTGGGCTTCGACGGGATCGTGAGCCTCAGTCTCACCGACCCCGGCATGCCGTCCCGCCTGCGCCTGCCGGAGGGCGATCTGCGGGCCGCACCGATTCGCGTCTCCAACCCGCTGTCAGCCGACCACTCGGAGTTGCGCACGACCCTGGTGGGCTCGCTGCTCGACGCCGCCAGGTACAACCTCGCACGGGGTGCCGATCGCGTCGCCCTGGCCGAGATCGGCCGAGCGTACCTGGCGAGCGGCACGTCGCCGGCCGGCGGCGTCCTCGGCGGCGAGTTCGCCGGTGAGCGGTCCGCGCCGGCGTTCGAGCCACAGCGGGTCGCCGCGCTCGCCGCGGGGCCCCTCGTCCCGCCGAGCTGGAACGCGGAGGCCCGCGAGGCAGATTTATTCGCGATGAAGGGCGTCCTGGAGGCGCTAGCGAGCCACTTCGGTGCCGGCGTGGAGCTTGAGCCGGATGTTCAGCCGTTCCTGCACCCCGGCCGTTCGGCGCGCGTCGTCATCGACGGCCTGGACGCCGGCTGGATCGGCGAGGTGCATCCCCTCGTGCGCCGCGAATGGGACCTGGACGGAGCCGCCGCCTTCGAGATCGGGCTCGCGGAGCTGGTGGCGGCCTCGCCGTTCGGCAGCGAGACATACGAGGACGTCACCACCTATCCCGCCGTCTACCAGGACCTGGCGATCGTGGTCGACGAGGAGGTGCCCGCCGCGCGGGTGCGCGACACCGTGATCGAGGGCGGGGGAGAGCTACTTCGGAGCGCGAACGTGTTCGACCTCTACCGCGGGGAGCAGATCGGTGCCGGCAAGAAGAGCCTGGCCCTGCGCCTGGAGTTCCGGGCGCCGGATCGCACCCTGACGGACGCCGAGGTGACTGAGCGGCGGGGCGCGATCGAGGCCGCCCTCGCCGAGATCGGGGGAATCCTCCGTGGCTGACGCCCGCGTCGTCGTCGCGGGCGCGTCGGGGTTCGCCGGCGCGCTCGCCGCCCATCTCGTTCACCGGCACCCGCGCCTGGAGCTGGCCGCGGCCACGGCACGTTCCGACGCGGGCGAACGGCTGGATCGGCTGTACCCGCGCTACCGCGTTCCGCTGGAGCTGACCAAGCTCGATGTCGACGACCCGCCGGAGGCCGACGCCGCGATCGTCGCCTACCCGCACGGCGCCGCTGCTCCGGTGGTCGCCCGCCTGCTCGAGGCGGGGATGGCCGTGGTGGACGTCTCGGCGGACTTCCGCCTCCATGACGTGTCCGCCTACGAGGCGACCTATGGTGACCACGGTGCACCGGAACTTCTGGAGGACGCCATCTACGGGCTCACCGAGCTTCACCGCGACGACGTGCGGGACGCGCGGCTCGTCGCCAATCCGGGCTGCTATCCGACGGCGGCATTGCTCGCGCTCGCGCCCCTGACCCAGGAGGGGATCGCCGGCGACATCGTGATCAGCGCCGCCTCGGGCGTGTCGGGAGCGGGGCGGGGCGGGGGGGATCGCCTCCACTTCGTCTCGGTGGACGAGAACTATTCGCCCTACGGCGTCGACGGCCATCGTCACCTGCCCGAGATAACGCAGGAACTGGGTTTGCTGGGCGGCGACGGGAGGGTGACGTTCGTTCCTCACCTGCTCCCGCTCGACCAGGGCCTGCTGGCGAGCTGCTTCGTGTCTCCCGCACGCGAGATCGGGCCCACAGAGCTCGACGAGGCCTACCGTTCGAGCTACGCGGATGAGCCCTTCGTGGAATTGGTCGAGGCGCCGCCCGGCGTGCGCGACGTGCGCGAGACGAACCTCTGCCGGGTTCATGTTGCGACCGACGCCGGGACCGGCCGGGTGATGGCGTTCGCGGCGATCGACAACCTCTGGAAGGGCGCCGCCGGGCAGGCGATCCAGAACCTGAACCTGATGCTGGGGTTCGACGAGACCGAGGGGCTGCTGTGAACGCTCTCAGCGCCGGCAAGAATTCGGCCGCGCAGGCAAGCGAGGCAGCGCACGCTGCGGGCGTGGATTTCTTCAGATCGAGATGGGTCCGGGTGCCGGACGGCACCCAGGAGGCGGCCCCGGCGGAGCTAGCACCGGGGTTCAGGGCCGGCGGGGTCGGCTGCGGCCTGAAGCCAAACGGTGAGACCGACGTCGCGCTGCTTGCCTGCGACAGCGAAAAGGTCGACTCGTCGCTCCTGCTGACGCGCAACGCCGCCGCCGCCGCGCCCGTCCGCGTTTGCCGCGACGAGTGCGATCGAGGAGCGCTCCGTGCGGCGGTCGTCAACTCCGGGAACGCCAACGCCGCAACGGGCGAGCAGGGCTACCGCGACGCGCTCGCGATGCGCGACGCGGCCGCGCGCGAGCTGGGAATCGAGCCGCGCACCGTCGCCGTTGCGGAGACGGGGACGATCGGGGTGCCGCTGCCGGTGGGCCAGGTCGAGGCCGGCATCGCCGCAGCGGCCGGGCGGCTCGACAAATGGGGGGGCATGCGCTTCGCGGAGGCGATCATGACGACGGATGCCACGGCCAAACTCTGCACCGTGCGCTCCGGTGGCGTGACCGTCTCGGCCCAGGCAAAGGGGGCCGGGATGATCGAGCCGGGGCTCGCCACGATGCTGTGCTTCGTGCAGACCGACGCCGCGGTCCCCGAGGCCGACGCGGCCCTGCGGGCCGCGGTGGCCGACTCGTTCGAGCGAATCACCGTCGACGGTCAGATGAGCACCAACGACACGGTGCTCCTCCAGGCGACCGGCGCCTCCGGGGCGCCGCTTCCCGACGGCCTGCTCGACGCCGTGCTGCTCCAGCTGGCGCTCGAGGTCGTCGCCGACGGCGAGGGGGCGACGCGGGTGGGCCGAATCGAAGTCTCCGGCGCCGCCGACGATGCCGAGGCCGAGCGCGCGGCGAGGGCGATCGCGAACTCGCCACTCGTCAAGACCGCCCTCCATGGGCGGGACCCGAACTGGGGCCGGATCGTCCAGGCGGCGGGGATGGCGCTCGCCGGCACCGATCTCCCCGAGCTGGGGCCCGAGGCCGTGGAGGCGGAGGAGCTCGCGGCGGACTCTGCCGAGGCCGAGATCGCTCTGCGCCTGGAGCGCGGCGAGGGGACCGCCCAGGTGTACTTCTCGGACCTCTCGGCCGAGTACGTGCGAATCAACTCGGAGTACACGACATGAACAACCCCGCCGACTCCTCCGCTTCGCGTCCCGGGCGGGCCGCATCCGGTAGCGCGAGCGTCCAGACCCTGCTCGAGGCGCTCCCGTACATCCGGGAGTTTCACGGGCGCACCGTCGTCATCAAGTACGGCGGCGCCGCGATGCGCGACGAGGAGCTCAAGGAGGGCTTCGCCACCGACGTGGTGCTCCTGAAGTACGTGGGGCTCAATCCCGTGATCGTCCACGGCGGCGGCCCGGACATCACGAGCTACATGGAGCGGCTCGGCATGGAGGTCAAGTTCGTCGAGGGGATGCGCGTGTCGGACCCGGAGACGGTCGAGGTGGCGAAGATGGTTCTGCTCGGCAAGGTCAACTCCGACATCGTCAGCCGTCTCAATCGCCACGGGCAGCCGGCGGTCGGGCTCTCTGGCGAGGACGGCAGCCTGTTCCATGTGGGCCCGCACCCCGACGCCGATCGGGTGGGGTTCGTGGGCGAGGTCGAGCGGGTCGACGTGGACGTCCTCAACCACATCGCCGAGGACTACATCCCCGTCATCGCCTCGGCCGGAACGGACGCCGAGGGCAACTCCTACAACGTCAACGCCGACACCGCGGCCGGCAAGGTCGCGGCCGCGCTCTCCGCGCACAAGGCGATCTTTCTCACCGACATCGCCGGCTGGCTCGCCGATCCGGACGATCCCGGCTCGCTGATCTCCACCGCCGAGACCGACCAGGTCGAGCGCGCGCTCGGCGACGTCTCCGGTGGCATGCGCCCCAAGCTCGGCGCATGCGTCGAGGCGATTCGGGGCGGCGTGGGCTCGGCCCACATCGTCGACGGCTCGATGCCCCACTCGCTGCTCCTCGAGCTCTTCACCGACGCGGGCATCGGCACGAAGATCGTGGCGTGACGCTCGGCGAGCTACAGCAGCTCGAGGCCCGCTATGTGATGCCCACGTACGCGCGCTCGCCGGTGGAGTTCGTCCGCGGGGAGGGCTCGCGACTGTGGGATGCCGAGGGGCGCGAGTACCTGGACTTCTTCGCGGGGCTCTCCGTACACAACGCGGGCCACTGCCACCCGCGGATCGCCGAGGCGATCGCCCAGCAGGCCGGCCGCCTCGGCGGTGCGTCGAACCTCTACTACACGAAGCCGGCCATGAGGCTCGCCCAGCGCCTGGCCGAGTCGAGCCTGGGCGGCAAGGTCTTCCTGTGCAACACGGGGCTGGAGGCCAATGAGTGCGCGATCAAGCTCGCCCGCAAGCGAGCGCATGGGCGTGGGATCGAGGAGCCGGAGATCGTCGTGCTCGACGGCGGCTTTCACGGTCGCTCGCTCGGGACCCTGGCTGCCACGCCGCGGCTGGCGCGAGAGGACCTGTTCGGCCCGCTCCCGGCCGGGTTCGTCGCCGTTCCACGCGACGATCCCGACGCGCTGCGGGGCGCCGTCGGGGAGCGCACCGCGGCCGTGGTGATCGAGCCGATCCAGGGCGAGGCGGGCGTCTTTCCGATCGGTGAGGAGGTGCTGCTGGCCGCGCGCTCGGCCTGCGACGAAGCCGGCGCGCTGCTCGTCTTCGACGAGATCCAGACCGGGATGGGCCGCACCGGATCGCTGTGGGCCTACGAGCAGCTCGGTGTGGGGCCGGACGTTATGACGGCGGCGAAGGCTCTCGGCGGTGGGCTACCCGTGGGCGCATGCGTGGCGGCGCCGGGGGTCGGGGACGTGTTCGAGCCCGGGGATCACGGTTCGACCTTCGCGGGAGCCCCGGTCGCGGCCAGCGCCGCGATCGCGGCCCTCGACGTGATCGACGACCCGGAGCTGCTGCGGCGTGCGCGAGAGCTCGGGGCGCGCTTGGCCGGCGCGCTCGCCGATCTGGAGGGAGTGGCGGAGGTTCGCGGCCGCGGGCTGATGGTGGGGGTGACGCTCGCCGACGGGCTTGACGCCGCGGACGTCGCGCGGCGAGCACTCGACGCGGGCCTGGTGATAAACGTTCCGGGCCCGGGCATGCTGCGCTTCCTGCCCCCACTCGTGATCGGTGACGACGACGTCGACGCCGCGATGAAGGTAATGCGAGATGTCCTCAGCTGAAGGCCCACCTCCATCTCCGGATCCGCGCCGCGTGCTCTCGGAGGGCGGGGAGCCGGCGGGCGGCTCCTTCGTGCCACCCCCGCCCGAGGAGCGCGAGCCGCGCTTCAACCGCACGCGCATGGCGCTGATCGGACTTGCCGCGCTCGCTCTGGGCTTGGGCGTAGCCGTCGCGATCGTCGTCGCGGCCGGGCCCAAGAAGATCACGCACACGAAGATCTCCACGACGACGAGCACGAAGTCGCTGACCGAGACGGAGACGGAGACCGCCGTCTCGACGCTCTTCTCGACCGAAACCGTGACCTCGCCGGCGCCCGCGAATACGGTGACCGAGACCGAAACCGAGACCGAGACGGTGACATCCCCCGCGCCGCCGGGAGAGAGCGGCAAGAGCGGGGGCGGATAGAGGGCTCCGACCTGGCCCACCCGTACACTCGCGCCCGATGCACGAGGACCCAACTCGACACATGGGCCAGCCCGAGCCGCCGCCACCGCCGGGGGAACCGCCGGGTGGCGGAATGAGCCGCGGCGTCAAGTGGGCGCTGGCGATACTGGTCGCCGCCGTCATCGGCCTGATCGTCGCGGTGGTCGTGATCGCCTCGGATAGCGGCGACACGAACTCGACCACGTCGTCTGTCTCCAGCTCGACCACTCCGGCCCCGTTGCCGACCGGTCCGACCAGCACGACGACGACGGCTCCGACGACCACGCTTCCGACGACCACGACTCCGACCACCTCCACTACGACGACCACCACCAGTACCTCCACCACCTCCACGTCCACCACCTCCACGTCCACCAAGGGCAACGGAAGCGGCGGTACCGGTGGTGGCTAGTCCGCCGGTTTAGCCGGCGACCGACCGCACCCGCTCCAGGCGGGCGAACGCCACGATGCGCTCCGACGCGCTATAGAGCGGGTGACAGGCGGTGAGCACCAGGCGCTGGTAGCCGGTGGGGTGGAGGATCCCGACATCCGTCGGGTCGACGACCTTGGTGTTCTGGACCCGATAGTCGAGGGTTCCGTATGGCATCCGCAGCTCGATGCGATTGCCGCCGTGCAGCTCGTCCAGATGCCTGAACGGCGCGAGGTAGGTGGTTCGGTGCCCGGCGATCGCGGCAGTGCCGGGCTGGCCGGGGAAGGGCGTCTGCGGGTAGTGGCCCGGGCCCTTGGTGAGATCGCCCGTGCTCGTGCCTTGAACGACCACGATGTCGACGCCGATGCTCGGGATGACGATGTGGCCGACCGGCTGCCCGTCGCTCACCCGGGCGGCGAACAGGCGGGCGAGCACGCTCACCTGGCGACGTTCGCCGTGGACGTCACGAATCGCCCGGCGGTCGGCGGCGGTCGGGAAGTCGCGCTCCAGGTCCTCGAGCGCCGATTCGGCGTCGTGCTGGCGGGCCGATGCATAGATGCTCGAGGTGGGCTCCTGCCACACCAGCGTGAGGCCCACGTCGGCGAGGATCACGACGCCCGCGGTGATCAGCGCGACCGCGAGGATGTAGACCACTCGATCCCGGTACATCGGCATTGGGGAGGCTAGGGGTGGACGCGGCACTAGACGGCGGCTCGCACGGCCGCCGTGCCAGACTCCCGGCCCGATGCCAGCCGCAGCCGACTCGCCGACTCCTCCCGACACGCTCGATGCGGGTGCGCTCGGTCGGGTGCTGCTCCTTTACTCGGGCGGCCTCGACACCTCGGTGATGCTGAGGTGGATCCAGGAGCACTACGAGGCCGAGGTGGTGGCGATGACGGTGAACCTCGGGCAGCCGGGCGAGGACTTCGACGTCGTCGTCGGCAAGGCCCGCCAGCTCGGGGCGGCCGACGCGATCCTTCTCGATGCCCGAGAGGAATTCGCCCGCGACTACGTCCTGCCGGCAATCAAGGCGAACGCGATCTACGGAAACGGCTATCCGCTGTTCACGGCGCTCGGCCGGCCGCTGATCGCGAAGCTTGCGGTCGAGGAGGCGCGGCGGACCGGGTGCGACACCGTCGCGCACGGATGCACCGGCAAGGGAAACGACCAGGTGCGGATCGAGGCGACGGTGGCCGCGCTCGATCCGGACCTGAACGTGATAGCGCCTGTGAGGCAGTGGAGCATGAGCCGCGACGAAGAGATTGCCTACGCGCGTGAGCACGGGATTCCCGTCCAGGGCGGCACCGAGGCGCCCCCGTATTCGATCGACGACAACCTGTGGGGGCGTTCCTCGGAGGGTGGGGAGATCGAGGATCTCGCCACGGCGCCGCACGACGACGTCTTCCAGCTGGTGACGCGGCCAGAGGACGCGCCGGAGGATCCCGAGCTCGTGCGAGTGGAGTTCGAGCGAGGCTGCCCCGTGGCGCTCGATGGAGAGCGGATGGAGCTCGCGGACCTGCTTGAGCGCGCGGCGCAGATCGGCCGCCGCCACGGCGTCGGGATCGTCGACCACATCGAGGACAGGATCGTCGGCCTGAAGATCCGCGACGTCTACGAGGTGCCGGCCGCGGCCATCATCTTGACCGCCCACCGGGAGCTCGAGTCACTCGTCTCGACGATCCACCAGAACAACTTCAAGCGGACGCTCGAGGACAAGTGGGCGTACCTCTGTTACGCCGGCCTCTGGCACGACCCACTGCGGTCGGACCTCGACGCCTACATGGACTCGGCGAACGAGGCGGTGACCGGGGAGATCACGCTCAAGCTGTACAAGGGGTCGGTGACGCCGGTGGGGCGGAGCTCGCGGTACGCGCTCTATGACCGCTCGCTCGCTTCCTTTGGCGAGTCGGGAGCCGAGTTCAGCCAGGATGCGAGCCCCGGGTTCATCGAGCTGTTCACACTGCAGACCCGGATGGCGCGGCGCGTGCGGGCACGTACGGAGGAGAATGGCGAGGAGCGATGACGAAGATCTACCGTCTCATCGGCAAGTTCATGCTTCGGTACTGGCTGGTTCGCTATCGGCGCCCGATCCAGGTCGCGGCGGGTGTGGCGACTGCAATCGCGCTTGCCGCCGGATACGCGATCGCGACCAGGCAGCCACCCGAGGGCTGACCCGATCCGGGCGGGCAACCGCCCTTATCCGGAGTGCAAGAACGGTTGCACCTACGGCCGGATGGCGGCTGCGCAGGCCGGGTGCGGCTCACACATTCCTAACAATTCGCTACGATGCCGCGCCAACACCGCCGAGTCCCCCGGTGCTCTTCCGGGGGGGCGGGGGAACCACTGGTGACTTAGCCGCGCAGGCCAGGTCCCGGGGGCGAATCGCGGCAGAGTCCGTGTAGCGCCAGTCCTTCGGCGCGAGCCCGCCAGCTAACCCCGTAGGCGTCGGAAGGATGAAGCTCGATACCGACAGCCCAGCTCGCAGCGTCCGGTTTGCCCGGGCTCCGCGGCTGCGTGCGGCGATCGCCGCGGTGGCCGGTGGCGCGGCGCTCGTAGCGGGCGTGGCCGTCGCCCACGGGCAGAGCATCGGCGATCTGCAGTCGAAGATCGCATCCGCGCAGCAACAGGCCGAGAGCCTGAGCGCGGACGTCCAGGCGAAGGCCGATCAGGCCGCCGCCGCCCAGCAGCAGGCGGCCGCGGCGGCCCAGCGCGAGGCCGAGCTGAGCGCCCTGCTCGCGCAGGGACAGCAGCGCTCGGCGGAGCTCGCCGCCAAGGTGGATCGCACCGAGGCTCACCTGCAACGGGTCCGCGCCCATCTCAAGCGCGCCCTCGCCACCCTTCAGCAGAGGCTCGTGTCGATTTATGAGGGCAATGCCCCGGATGCGGCGTCGATCCTCCTCAGCGCCCGGGGCTTCGAGGACCTCGCCAACCGCGCCGAGATGGTCGGCCGCATCGAGCAGGCCGACGCCGACCTCGCCTCGCGCGTGCGCACGCTGCGCAACGAGGTCGAGGACGCGCTGGCCGCCGTCCGCCAGGCGAAGGCCGAACAGGATGCTTACAACGCCCGCGTCGCCGACGCCCGCGACCAGATCGCGGCCGTCAGGGCGAACGCCGAGGCGCAGGCAGCGCAGCTCGAGGCGGCGCGCCAGCAGGAGGCCGCGGCGGTCTCCAGCCTTCAGTCGAACGTCTCGACCTGGGAGAACCAGGTGCAGCAGATCCAGGCCGCCCAGGCGGCCGCCGCTGCCGAGGCCGAGCAGGCATCGGCCGCCTCGGCCCAGCAGACCGTCGCAAGCTGGGTCGGCGACTGGGCCATCCCCGAGGCGGTCGTGATGTGCGAGTCGGGCGGGAACTTCAACGCGGTCAATCCCTCATCGGGAGCAGGGGGCGCCTACCAGATCCTTCCCTCCACCTGGCAGCTATACGGCGGCAGCGGCTCCCCGCAGGACGCCTCGCCGGCCGAGCAGAGTCAGATCGCGGCCCAGATCTGGGCCGACTCGGGCCCAAGCGCCTGGGTCTGCGCGCAGTAGCGCCCCAACCCCGCCCGCGCCGAGCTCACGACGGCTAGCTCGTCGCCCCAAACGCCTGGGCGGCGACCCTGAGCCCCTCTTCAAGGCTCGTCTCGGCGCGCCATCCGAGCTCACGCTCCGCCTTCGAGCTGTCGATCGCGATGCGCTGGACCTCGCCCGGGCGGGGCGGAGCCATCTCGGGCTCGAAGGGGTGGCCGCAGGCTTCGCCGATCATCCGTCCCAGGTCGAGCACGCTGGTCTCGATCCCGGTGCCCACGTTGAAGGTGCCCACGCCGTCCGCGTCACCGGCCGTCAGCATCGCCTGCACGATGTCGCCGACGTAGACGTAGTCGCGGGTCTGTTGCCCGTCGCCGAAGACCCGTGGCGTTCGCCCGTGCAGCAGGGCGCCGCAGAAGATCGCGACGACGCCCGCCTCCCCGAATGGGTCCTGGCGCGGCCCATACACGTTGCCGAGGCGCAGCGAGACCGTCGAGAGCTCGTACAGCCGGTGAAACAGGGAGAGGTAGCCCTCACCGGCGTACTTAGACTGGCCGTAGGGAGCATCCGGCAGGACCTCCGCCGTCTCGTCGAGCGGGGGATTGCGCCAGCTTCCCTCGCCGTAGATCGCGCCGCCCGTAGAGGCGAAGACGACGCGGCGAGTGCCGGCCTGCCGCGCGGCGTCGAGGACGTTGATCGTGCCCCCGACGTTCACCCGTGCGTCGAAGAACGGGTCCGAGATCGAGATCCTGACGTCGATCTGGCCCGCCAGATGGAAGACGACATCGGGCGGCCGGCTCTCGATCGCCCCCGCCACTGAGGGCTCGTCGGAGACGTCGGCCTCGATCAGCCGGGCCCCGGCCTCCAAGGCCCCGGAAAGGTTCTCGCGATTCCCGGTCGAGAGATCGTCGAGGACCTCGACCTCGTCGCCGCGCTCCAGGAGAGCGTCGACCAGGTGCGAGCCGATGAAGCCCGCTCCGCCGGTGACCAGCGCGCGCATGGCGCCGCAATCTACCCGCCGCTATTGCCGGAGGTTGCGCCATCTTGCGAAAACGCGGGCCGGTGGCATCTGAGTCGATTGGCATGATCAATCCGTGACGCCGACCGAGGCCGTTCATCTGCACGTCCACAGCGAGTACTCGCTGCTCGACGGCGCCTGCAAGATCGACAGGCTGGCCGCTCGGGCGGCCGAGTTGGGCATGCCCGCTCTGGGCCTGACCGACCACGGCGTCATGAACGGGGCGGTGGAGCACTACGAGGCCTGCAAAGCCAACGGGATCAAGCCGATCCTGGGTCTCGAGGCCTACCTGGTGGACGACCGCCGCGCCGAGGGACGGGTGGAGCGCAACCACCTCACCCTCCTGGCGGCCAGCGACGAGGGCTTCCGGAACCTCGTGAAGCTCACCTCCGGGGGGTTCCTCGATGGGTTTCGCCGCGGCAAGCCGAGCGTCGACACGGAGCTCCTGCAAAGGCACGCCGACGGGGTCATCGTCCTCACCGGCTGCCTCCAGTCGCGCTTCTGCCAGCGACTCGTGCACGGGCAGCCGGACGACGCTCGCGCACACGTCGATGAGCTAATCGGGATCTTCGGCGGCGACAACGTCTACTTCGAGATCCAGGCAAACGGCGTCGCCGAGCAGGACAAGGCCAACGAGGGCATCGTCCGCATCGCGCGCGAGGTCGGCCGGCCACTGGTGGCCACCGGCGACGTCCATTACCTGCGGCGGGAGGACCACTCCAACCACGCGGCGCTCCTGTGCGTGCAGACCAAGTCGACGATCGAGCACCCCAAGCTGACCTTCGACAACAACGAGTACTACCTCAAGAGCCCGCAGGAGATGGCGGAATCCTTCTCCAACTGGCCCGAGTCGGTGCCCACGACGCTCGAGATCGCCGCTCGCTGCAACGTCGAGATGGAGCTCGGGCAGCTGCTCCTGCCGCGGTTCCCGACCGCGGACGGCGAGGAGCCCGGGACGATGCTCCGCCGCCTCGCGACCGAGGGCCTGCGCCGCCGCTACGGCGACCCGCCGCCGGCCGAGGCCGTCGAGCGCCTCGAGTTCGAGCTCGGGGTGATCGAGGAGATGGGCTTTGAGTCCTACTTCCTGATCGTCTGGGACTTCGTGCGGTACGCCAAGGAGAACGGCATCGCTGTCGGCCCGGGACGTGGGTCGGCCGCCGGATCGATCGTCTCCTACGCGCTGCGGATCACCGACCTCGATCCGCTCGCTGAGGGGCTGATGTTCGAGCGCTTCCTCAATCCCGGCCGCAAGTCGATGCCGGACATCGACATCGACTTCTCCGTCCGCGGGCGCGAGCAGGTGATCCGCTACGTCGCCGACAAATACGGGCGTGAGTCGGTCGCCCAGATCATCACCTTCGGCAAGATGGCGCCGCGGGCCGCGACTCGCGACGCCGCCCGTGTGCTCGGTCTCGACTATGCCACCGGCGACCGGCTGGCGAAGCAGATTCCGGAGCCGATCATGGGCCGCAGCCCATCGTTCGCCGAGTGCCTGAAGCAGGGCCGGGAACTCAGACACACCTACGACTCCGACCCCGATGCCAAACGGGTCATCGACGTCGCCCAGGGTCTCGAGGGAATCGTCCGCAACAACTCGATCCACGCTGCCGCGGTCGTGATCGCGGACCGGCCGCTTCAGGAGGTGGTGCCGCTCCAGCTGGCCGAAGACCGCACCGCGCCCGCGAACGGGACGAACGGAAACGGGTCCGGCAAGCCCGAGCGCCAGTACAAGGTCGTCACCCAGTACTCGATGGGGCCGATCGAGGAGATCGGCCTGCTGAAGATGGACTTCCTCGGCCTGCGCAACCTCGACGTGATCGAGGACGCGGCGGCCATCATCGAGCGCTCCCGCGGGGAGCGAATCGACATCAAGGACGTCCCGCTGGACGATCCCAAGACCTACGAGATGCTCGCCGGGGGGGATTCGATCGGCGTCTTCCAGTTCGAGTCCGACGGGATGCGGGACGCCTTGAAGACGGTTCGCCCGACCGAGTTCCGGGACCTGGTCGCCCTGGTCGCTCTCTATCGCCCGGGCGCCATGCGCTACATCGGCGAGTACGCGCGCGGCAAGCGCGACCCTTCCTCGGTCGGCTTCCGGGATCCTCGACTTCGCCCGATCACCGAGTCGACCTACGGCTGCGTGATCTACCAGGAGCAGCTCATGGAGATCGCGAAGCAGATGGCGGGGTTCTCGCCCGCCGAGGCCGACGATCTTCGCAAGGCGGTCGGCAAGAAGAAGCGCGACCTGATGGCCACGATGAAGGAGAAGTTCCTCGAGGGCATGGCCGCGTCGAAGACCGACCGCCGCGTTGCCCAGGACCTCTGGTCCCTGATGGAGGCCGCGGCCGACTACTCCTTCAACCGCAGCCACGCCGCCTGCTACGCGCTGATCGCCTACCGCACCGCCTGGCTGCGGGCCAACTACGCCGCGGAGTACATGGCCGCACTGATCTCAACGGTCATGTCGACGAAGGACAAGGTCCCGTTCTTTGTCAACCGCTGCGACGAGATGGGGATCGAGGTCCTCCCTCCGGACGTCAACACATCGGATCACGGCTTCGTCGTCTCGGGCAACAGCATCCGCTTCGGCCTCGACGCGGTGAAGAACGTCGGCCACGTGGCCGTCCAGGCGATCCTCGACGCTCGTTCGAGCGGCGGAAACTTCACCTCATTGTGGGACTTCTGCGAGCGGGTGGATACCCGTGCGGTGAACAAACGCGCGGTGGAATGTCTTGTCAAGTGCGGAGG
>JBJMKM010000086.1:0-14162 GCA_045805825.1 Solirubrobacterales bacterium | reverse complement strand
GTGCCGGTTCTCGGACTCCATGTGCTCGATGACCAGGCCCTCCCTCCTGCGCCGCAGCTCATCCGTGAGGGTCATGATCCGACTCTATTCCGTCGAGAGCAGCATGCTCAGGTCGAGCGCCGGCGCGGAGTGCGTGAGCGCCCCGACCGAGATGAAGTCGACGCCGGTACCGGCGATCTCCGCGACGTTCTCGAGGGTGATGCCGCCCGAAGCCTCGAGCTCCGGACCCGCTCCCTGAGATCCGGCGTGCGCATCGCGCGCGGCCACCGCCTTACGGAGCCGGGTCGGGTCCATGTTGTCCAGCAGGAGGCGGCCGGCACCCGACTCGAGCGCCTCGGCCACCTCGGCGGCGGTGCGGCATTCCACCTCGAGCGCGCGGCCGGGATCGGCCTCGCGCGCGCGCTCCACCGCCTCCGCAAGACCGCCCGCGAGCGCGATGTGGTTCTCCTTGATCAGGTACGCGTCGTGGAGCCCCAGCCGGTGGTTCCGTCCACCGCCGGAGGCTACGGCAGCCTTCTCGAGCGCCCGCAGGCCAGGGATCGTCTTGCGGGTGTCGAGGATGGTCGCTTCGGTTCCGTCCACCGCTTGAACGAAGCGGGCCGTCAGGGTCGCCACCCCCGACAGGTGACAGAGGAGGTTGAGGGCGGTGCGCTCCGCGGCCAGGAGTGAGCGAGCCGATCCCGAGATGAGCGCCACGTCGGCCGGCACGTCGTCACGCCATTCGCCCTCGGAGGCGAGGCGCTCCAGCCCGTCGGCGCCCGTTTGACGAAACACCTCCGTTGCGGCATCGAGCCCGAAGAGGGCCCCGGGCTCCTTCTGGACGATGCGGGCGGTGGCAACCGCGTCCTCGGGGATCACGGCCTCCGCCGTGATGTCGCCGGCGCCGACGTCCTCGGCGAGCGCCCGGGCCACCAGATCTCGGATCGTGGCGTCCACTACTCGGCCGGGAACACCGCCATCGTGGCGGTGAATCCGTGGAGGAAGTTGCGGCCGCCGACCGGGCCGATCTCCCCCGCGCAGAAGAAGCCGCCCGCCGGGGCGCCGAGGACGTCCTCGATCGCCGTCGCGTCGTGATCCGGCGCGTCGAACATGTGGGAGCCGCGGCCGTTGCAGGTGAAGACGAGGGCGCCGGCCGCCCCTCCCGTCCCCAACGCCGCGGCTTGCGCGCGTAGCGCCTCACGCAGGTCCTCGTCCGCCGAGGCGCCGTCGCGGACGTGCATCCGGACGGTCTGGCCCACCCGCACGTGCTCGCCGACGGCGAGGCTTCCGGATTCCGAGTCTGCCCCGAGTATCGGCCGCACGAGGAAATCGCCCCGCTCGTACTCCGGCTTGTTCTCGTCGATGACGATGCCCAGCATCAGTCCGCTTGCGGCCAGCTCCTGCTGGTGAGGATCGAGTTCCGCTAGCGCCTCCCGCAGCCGCTGGATCGCCGGCTTGGACGCCAGCTCGGCGATCAGGTTGCCCTCGGCGCCGGTGATCGTCATCTCCGGGCCGACGGGCGCGGCGCCCTGTGAGACGCACGGCAGCAGCGGGATCCCCGATAGGGAGCAGGCCACGGCGCCGCCGTCCAGGACGTCTCCGTCTCGAAACAGCGATGCCGAGCCCGCCGCCGCCGCGCTCGCGATCCCTCCGAGCAGCGGCATGCCGGGGCGAACCTCCTCGACGTGGGCGAGCAGCGCCTCCGTGGCGAAGCTGTAGGGATCGGCGAGGACGACCATCGCCTCCCCGAGGGAAGGCGGGTCCGGCACGCCCTCGAGGATGAACCCGTCCTCCGTGCGCTCAGTCGCGAAGTGGTGGACGGTGATCTCGGCGTCTGGCATCGACGCCGCCCACACCACCGCGGCCGGGCCCTCCTCGATCTCGCGGCCGGCGCCCACCACACCGCCCGCGCCGCAGCCGATGAGATGCCGCGGGTCGAGGTGATCGTGAACGGCGGACAGGATCCACTTGCCGCGCCCCAGGTGCGGCGCGCCAGCAAACACGAGGCAGAGGTCGCATGGCGCTCCGCCCAGCCCATTCGCCGCGTCGGTAGCCGCCTCGGAGAACGCTTCGACGGAATCGAAGCTCTCGGACATGCCCACTGAGACGCGCACGGTCATCGCTAGCCGTTCGCCGCGCTCTGGAGCAGGTACTCGCGGACGAACCCGTCGATGTCGCCGTCCAGGACCCTCTGGGCATCCCCTACCTCGTGGCCGGTCCGGTGGTCCTTCACGCGGGTAGACGGATGGAGCGTGTAGCTGCGGATCTGCGACCCCCACTCAGCCGCCTTCTGCTCCCCGCGCTCCGCCGCGAGCTCTTCGGCCTGCTTTCGCTCCTCCTCCTCCAATAGCCGCGATCGCAGGATCTTCATCGCCGTGGCCTTGTTCTGGGCTTGCGAGCGCTCGTTCTGGGACTGGGCGACGAGCCCGGTCGGGACATGCGTGATGCGAACGGCAGAATCGGTCTTGTTGACGTGCTGGCCCCCGGCGCCTGAAGCCCGGTAGGTGTCAACCCGGAGGTCTTCCTCGTCGAGGTCGACCTCCACGTCGTCGTCCACCAGGGGCGCGACGTCGACCTGGGCGAACGCGGTGTGGCGGCGTTTCTGAGCGTCGAACGGCGAAATCCGAACGAGGCGGTGGACGCCCCGCTCGGCGGCGAAGAGCCCGTAGGCGTTCTCGCCCCGGGAGATGAACGTCGCCGACTTGAGGCCCGCCTCCTCCCCGGGGGATGCCTCCTTCATCTCGACCTTGAATCCCCGCCGCTCCGCCCACCGCAGGTACATGCGCAGGAGCATCTCGGCCCAGTCCTGGGAGTCGGTGCCTCCAGCCCCGGACCGGACGGTGACCACTGCGTCGCCCGCGTCGTAGCGGCCGTTGAACAAACGTGCCTCCTCGAGCTGAGCGAGGCGCTTCTCGACTGAGGCGAGCTGCGCGTCCACCTCCCCCGCGAGCTCGAGATCGTCCGCCGACAGCTCCGAGAGCTCCTCGAGGTCGGCGACGTCCGCCTCGAGCGACCGGAACGTCTCCAGGCGACGTTGCGCCGCGGCATGGTGGGCGGAGACGCGGGCAGCCTCATCCGAGTCGTCCCAAAACCCGGGACGCTGCATCTCCCCCTCGAGCCGCTCTATCTCCGCTTCGAGCTTGGCCGGGTCAAAGGTAATCCGCGAGCAGCGTCAATCCCTCGCGGACCTCCGCGAGCCGCGCGGACACGCTCTCTCGGGATACGGCCTCGGCCACGGACGTGATGTTAGGAGGTGTCCCGTGCGCGGCGGCGCTCCTCCTCGACGGCGCCCCGGACCGCGCACCCGGCGAGGTGGTCGTTGACCAACCCACACGCCTGCATCAGCGCGTAGGCCGTCGTGGGCCCGACGAAGCGAAAGCCGCGCGCCTTGAGCTCGCGCGCGAGGGCCTTCGACTCATCCGTCTGCGCCGGGACGTCGGCGTAGGAGCGGGGCGCCCGCCGACGTCCCCTCGGGGCAAACGACCAGATCAGCTCGCTGAGCGAACCGTCACCGGCGTGAAGCTCTGCGGCCGCGCGGGCGTTCGCGATGGTCGCCTCGATCTTCGCCCGGTTCCTGATGATCGCCGCATCGCCGAGCAACCGCTTCACGTCACGTGCGCCGAACTCGGCAACGCGTTCGATCTCGAAGTCCGCGAACGCTTGGCGAAATGCCTCGCGCTTGCGAAGGATCGTGAGCCACGAGAGCCCCGACTGGAACGCCTCGAGGCACAGCTTCTCGTAGAGGGCGCGGTCATCGCGCAGCGGCCGCCCCCACTCCTCGTCGTGGTACGCGACGTACTCCGGGGCGGAGACTCCCCAGCGGCAGCGCGGCTTTCCATCCGGGCCCGGGGCGAGATCGCGTTTGACCGCCTGGCTCATGCCGGAACTCATACTCTCCCGCGCCATGGAGGGCACGGGCGGTGAGGGCCGGGCTGCGGTCTCTCAGCGGGCGATGTGGATGACGCTCGTCGCTATGACGCTCTCCAACAGCATGATCCTGGTCGACCAGACGGCCGTGCCGCTGGCGACCCCGGATGCGATCCACGACCTCGGGGGGAGCCTGTCGGAGAGCCAGTGGCTCCTGACGGCGAACATCCTGCCCCTCGCGGCGTTCATGGTGCTCGGCGGCAGGCTGGGCGATCTCCTCGGCATGAAGCGGGTCTTCCTCACCGGTGGCTTCGTCTTCCTGGCGTCGACCGCTCTCGCCGGATCGGCTCAGGACATGCCGTGGATGATCTCGGTCCGCGTTGCGCAGGGGTGCGGCGCCGCGCTGATGATGCCCACGGCCGTCGCGATCGTCAGCAACGTCTTCCCTCGGGAGCGGCGCGGCAGCGCGCTTGGCGTATTGGCCGGCGGCTCGGCCTTCTTCGCCGCGATGGGGCCCGTCTTCGGGGGCCTATTGACCACCATCGACTGGCGCGCGGTCTTCTGGGTGAACGTTCCGCTGGCGGCGATCACCCTGGCGTTGACCGCGCGCTTCACTCCCTCACTTCGCCCGGCCGGTGGCGCCGATCGTCCCGGCCTGGACTTCCCGGGCGTGGTGACGTTCGCGCTGGGAACCGCGGCGTTGATCCTGGGCCTGTCGGAGGTCGAGGACGCGGGACTCGGCGCACCCGAGGCGTGGATTCCCATGACGATCGGGGCGCTCGCCCTGGCCGCCTTCGTCCTCATCGAGGTGCGCACCGCGTCGCCGATGCTCGACTTTCGCCTCTTCCGCCACCTCAACTTCCTCGCGTCCAACATCAGCCAGCTGCTGGCGGGCATGATCGAACTGGGGCTCGGCTTTCTCCTGCCCTTCTTCCTGCTCCTGGTCGTGGGCGTGAGTCCGCTCGTGGCCGGCCTGGCGCTCATCCCGGCGACGATCCCGATCATGCTCGCAGGACCGCTGGCGGGTCGCGCCTTCGATCGCATCGGCGGGCGGTTGCCGCTCGCGCTGGGATTCATCGTGCTCGGCGCCTCGGGCGTCGCCCTCGGGCTGGCCACCCCCGAAAAGGCGATCCCGTGGCTCGTCCCCGGCCTGGTGCTTCAGGGAATCGGGCTCGGGATCGTGCTGACCGTCAACGACCCGACCGGCCTCAACTCGGTCCCCGAGAAGGACGCGGGTCAGGCCGCGGGGATGATCAATACCTCAGAGCAGCTCGGCGGCGCACTCGGCATCGCGATCCTGACGGCTGTCGAGGTCGGCTACTACAAACACCTCGTCTTCAGCCGCCTCGCCGAGCGCGGCATTCACCCGACCTCGGAGCAGATCGAGCGCTTCACCGAGTTCATCCAGAAGGCGGAGCAGCATGGTCTCAGCAACGTGAAGCAATCCCGCCTCGTCCACGAGACCATCAGCTTCGCCACGGCGTCCCACGTCGACGCGTTCCAGCTGATGTTCTTCGTGAGTGCCGGAATCGCGCTCGCCGGGGCGGTGGTCTGCTTCGCCCTCGTCCGACGGACCGACCGCGTGACCGAGGGCCCGATCTTCAGCCGCCGCTCCCGCTGGGTCAGCGCGAACGTCGGCCGGACGCCGGGCCTGACGCGCCACCCGCCGCCGAAGACGACGACGGCACCAACGGACTGATCGCGCGGCCCTACTGGGGCCGCGCGACCCCTGCGCCGACTACGCACCGAGGGCGGCCCGGCGATCAGGCATGGTGGGCGGCCCAGTCCAGCTGAGTCGCGCACGCCCTGCCGATGAGCGGGCCCTCGAAATACGCCTCACCCTTCCTGACTTTCGTCCAGTCCCGGTTGAACTCCCCGCTCACCGTGACCGTGTACGTGTAGTCGGCGCCGAGTCCGGAATCGAACGTCTCCTCGATGGCGAAGCCGCGTGGGTCATCGGACAGCCCCGGGATATGCCCGCGCCCGATCCTCGTGGTCTTCTCGAACTCGGTAAGCCCGAACCCGTAGGTCGCCTGCTGATCATCACAGCGGAAATAGACGTCGCGGAGCTCGAGGTCGACCAGTCTCTTCTTCGGGGAGACGTGCTCGCCGGCCCGGCACGACACCCTCCCTGGTTATCTCAATGCACCTCCTGCGGTTCGACGGCCTCGATTGCAACCTGCAGTGCGCTCAGCAGCCCGAGCCATCCTGTGAACGGCTGGTCCAGGCGACCCGCGGCGCTCACGATCCCGCGCAACTCGGGCGTCTGCGCGCTGATGGCGACGACGATCTCTCGGTCCGGAGCGGCCACGGGTGGATTATCGGAGCACGAGGTCCCAATCGCATCGTGGTCCGACCACGAACTTTGAAGTCGAACAAGTGGCCACGGCGCGGAGCGGCATCACTACGATTCGGCGTCGTCGGGAAGCCACTCAGGAGCAGTGGCTGGGAGAGGCTTGGACATAAGGGAGTCGATTCTCGATCTGGAGGGCCCCGATCGCTGGTCCTCAGTGCCCCTGCTCGAACGCGAGCGCGAGGTGGACCGCATCGGGGCGTTGATCGAGCGCGCCCGCGGCGGACGGGGCGGGGTGGCGGCGATTCAAGGCCCGGCTGGAATCGGCAAGAGCCGGCTGCTCAACGTGGCTCTCGACGAGGCGCGCACGGCGGGATTCGAGGTACTGGTGGCGCGGGGCGGGGAGCTGGAGCAGGGCGTGAGCTGGGGTGTGGCTCGTGAGCTGTTCGGGCAGATCGTGGCCGATCCGCATGCCCAGGAGGGGCGACCGCTTCTCGTGGGCGCGGCGGCACTGGCGGGACCCGTGCTGGGCATCCACTCGCCCGACGTCCTGCCGGGGGGTCCGGACGCCGCGGGCTCTGCACTCCACGGCCTCTATTGGCTGGTCTCGGATCTCTGCGACAGAGACCCGGTCATGCTCGCCGTCGACGACGTCCATTGGGCGGACCTGCCATCACTGCGCCTGCTCGGCTACCTCGGACGGCGGGTCGAAGACCTGCCGCTCGTGATCCTCGTCGCCGGGCGTCCGGCGGCTTCCGGGCCGGAGGCGGACCTGATCGCGAGGGCGCTCACCGACGCCGAACCGCTTCGTCCCGCTGCATTGAGCGAAACGGCGGCCTCCGAGGTAGTCGATCGGATACTGGCTCCCGAGCCCGATCCGGAGCTCGTCCACGCCTGCCACGAGGTGACCGGCGGCAATCCGTTCCTGCTTCGAGAGTTGTGCCTGGAGCTGCGACGAGAGGGCGTCGGCGATCAGGCGCCGGCGGCGGCTCACGTTCGCGAGGCCCGCCCGGAGGCCATCCGCCAGGCGGTGTTGCTGAGGCTGAGCCCACTTCCGCACGCCGCCCGGGAGCTGGCATCGGCAGCCGCCGTATTGGGCCGGGAGGCGAGCCTGGCGAACGCGGCGGCGCTCGCGGAGCTGTCGCGCTACGAGGCCGCGGAGGCGGCCGACCTCCTCGAGGCGGCCGCGATCCTCACGCGCGGCCTGCCGCTGGGCTTCGTCCACCCGATCGTGCGGTCGGTCGTCTACGAGAGCATCCCGCCCGCTCATCGCGCCCGTCTGCACGCCCAGGCGATGAAGCTTCTGAACGACTCCGGCGCCGAGCCCGAGGCGGTGGCAGCTCAAGCCCTCGCCGTGGAGGGCACGGGAGATCAGAACGTGGTCGAGGTTCTACGCGCGGCTGCACGTGCGGCCCTGTCCCGCGGCGCCCCCGCCAATGCGGTCTCCTACCTGCGACGGGCGCTGGACGAACCACCCCCAGCTGATCTTCGCGGCGCGATCCTGGCCGAACTCGGAGAAGCGGAGGCAACCGCCGGGGACATGGCGGCCGTGGCGCATGTCGAGGAGGCGCTGGCGCTGCTGCCCCGAGGCCCCGAGCAGGCGAGCCTCCTGCTCAAGCTCGGCCAGATCCTCTACGCGGCGAGCCGGCTGCCCGAGGCTGCCAACGCCTTCTCTCGCGGGCTCGAGCAGGTTGGTGACTCCGACGATGAGGTCCGCGCCGAGCTCTGGGCGGCCTACCTGGGCGTCTCCGGCCTGCTGCGTGAGATCGACATCGAGGAGATCGAGGCAAGCGGTGCAAGCGCGGACGCGGACGGCGCGGAGCCGCTGACCATCGCGCAACGGCAGATGCTCACCCAGCACGCCGTGTCGCGGGTGTTCTTCGCGCACTCCCACGACGAGGCGCGCTCGCTCGCGCTCCGCGCGCTCGGCGAGGGCCATGAGATGCTCGGCGAGCGCGGAGTGCCGTTGACGTTCACGATGGCGGTGAGCTGCCTGTTCTGGTCCGGGGCCCTCGACGATGCGGAGCGCTACATCGAGGTTGCGCTGGAGCGGGCGCGCGCGGCTGGAGATCTGCCGACCCTGGCGTACGTCCTCTTCGGCCGCTCGCAGCCGCGCTACTGGAAGGGCCAAGTGGTCGACGCGGCCGCCGATGCCGGGGCCGCTGTCGAGGCGTGGCAGGACGGATTTGAGATGCATCTGCCGTTTGCGGGCCACTGGCGCGCGGTCTCGATCGCCGAGCTCGGCGAATTCGACGCGGCGCGAGATGCACTCGAGACCTCTGCCCCACGCCCTGACGCGGCGCCGATCTACGAGGCGTTCTGGCGGGTGGGAAGGCAGCGCGTGGCGCTCGCCCAGGGGGATTACGAGGGAGTACGCGACGAGCTGGAGCACATCCGCACCCTCGCTCCCACGATCCCGTATCTGCACAACCCGACAGTGTGGCCCTGGCGCTCCGACGGCGCGCTGGCGCTGCACCGGCTCGGAGACGAGCGGACCGCCACCGACCTGGTGGACGACGAGCTCAGGATTGCCCGCCAATACGGGCTGGCCCGTCCCATCGGGACGGCCCTGCGGGTCAAGGGCCTCATCGTGGGCGGTTCCCAGGGCGTGGACCTGCTGCGCGAGGCGCTCTCGACGCTCGAGGCCTTGCCCGACCGGATCGAGTTCCTGCGAGCGCTGGTCGACCTCGGCGCGGCTTTACGTCGAGTCGGCGAACGGGCTGAGGGTCGCGACTACCTCCGTCGAGGGCTCGAGCTCGCGCATGAGCTTGGCGCTCGCACCCTCGAGGGAAGGGCGAGGGAAGAGCTGGCCGCGAGCGGGGCCCGCCTGGGCCGGCTCGAGCTGAGCGGGCCGGAGTCGCTCACGCCGAGCGAGCGCCGCGTCGCCGAACTCGCCGCGGGCGGCAGCACGAACCGCGCCATCGCCCAGCAGCTGTTCGTGAGCCTCAGGACGGTCGAGACGCACCTCACGCACGTCTATCAGAAGCTCGACATTTCCTCGCGACGCGAGCTCGCGGATGCGCTCCCGAGCGGGGGCCTAGTCGCGGCGGGCTAGCGCTTCTTGACGACGCTGAACGCTTTCGCCTTCCGCGCCACGTTTCCGGCGCGATCCGTGGCTTGGACGGTGAGCACGTGCTTGCCGATCCCAAGCTTCGGCGTCGTGTAGGGCGAGCTGCAGAGCTTGAAGGCACCGGAGTCGACCTTGCACTTGAACGTGGCCGGCTCCGACGCCTTGAACGAGAAGGTCGCGCTGGCGGCCGAGCCCGCAGTCGCCACCTGCGAGGGGCCGGTGATCGTCACCGTCGCGCGCACCGTGTCGACGGTGAACGCCCTGATCGCCGGGGTGGAATCGACGTTCCCCGCGCTGTCGGTCGCCCGCACATAAAAGGTGTGACGGCCGTTCGCCAGCGTCCCGAGCGTCTTCGGGGAGCTGCACGGACCGTAGCTCCCGCCGTCGAGACGACAGCGGAACGTCGATCCGGGCTCGGTGGAGGAGAACGCAAAGGTGGGGGTCACATTGCGGATGAAGCCGGAGGGACCCGAGGTGATCGTCGTCTGAGGCGGAGTGGCGTCGACGGTGAAGGTCCTCGTCGCCGGGGTCGGATCGGTGAATCCCTCGTTGGTGGCGCGGACCTCGAAAGTGTGCAGTCCGTCGACCAGCGAGCCAGTCGTGTAGTCAGAGGAGCAGGAGGAGAAGGTCCCGCCGTCCGTCCTGCATTCGAAGGTCGATCCAGGCTCATTCGAGGAGAATCCGAAGGTCGGCGTGCGGTCCCTGGTCTTCGAGCCGTTCCCAGGCCCGGAGTCGATTGACGTCTCGGGAAGGGCGACCTCGTAAGCCCCCTTGTCACGACGGGCGGTCCCGTCTCCGTTCCCGTCGAGCACGCGCGGGGTCCCGGCCACGTCCGTGGCCGACTCGCCCGAGAAGGCCGGGAAGGCGGCATTCGAGCCGGTGTCGATCGCCGGCGACCCGGGCTTCAGCCGGTAGTCGCCAGCCATCGGGGTGGGGTCGCGGACCAGGTCGGCCGGCGAGCTCTGGACGTTCCCGTTCGCGGCGCCACACGCGATCGAGGTCGTGTCCTGCAGCGGCACATCGCTGTCGTGGCACGCCAGCGAGGTATTCGTTCCGCTTGCGGCCACCGGATCGAGGGCGATCGAGCTGTTCAGCTGCCCGGTGCCGTCAGCCGTCCCCGAGGCGTTCATGGTCAGCGCCGTCCCGCTCGCGTTCGCGGCATCGATCGTCGAATTCCACAGGTTCGCGTGCTGGTCGGCCCCGTCTCCGGGGGAGAGGATCACGCCATGGAAGCCACCGGCGAGCAGGCTGGAGTCGATGTCGACGCTCGCTCCGGATGCGTTCACGACCTGCCCGTCCGTGGTGAGGTTCCGCAGGACGCTGCGGCGGACCACGGCGCTGACTTTCGCCGTGCAGCCCGAGCAGTTGGACACCCCCAGCGCGCGGGTGGCCCCGGAGCTGGCGACGCTCACGTTCGAGTCCTCGAGTGTCACCGCGATATCGGTGCCGGCGGGCGCGAATGCCGGGTTGCTGACGTCGATTCCGGTCGCAGCCTGCTGCGAGATGGAAACGTCGCGGATCGTCACCGGTCCGCGGGAGACGTCGATCGCCGGGTAAAGCCCCGCCGGATCCTCCATGTTGACGACCACGTTCTCAATGGTTGTGTTCGTGCCGGCCACGCCGATCCCCGGGTTGTCGCCCTCACTTACCACCACCCGCACCCCCCGCAGCGTCACGCCGGTGGGCTCGGTGATCCCGGTCGCGCCCAGGGTCGCGACGCGCCCCGTCGAACTGGGAACGTCGAGCAGGTGCGTCGCCGTCGTCAAGTCGGACCCCGACCCGGCACCTTCGATCGTCACACCGTCGTCGAGGTCGCTGACGGTGAACTCCTCGGTGAACTCGCCCGGCCCGATGTGAATCGTGTCCGCGCCGTCGGCGTCCGACGCCAGAGCCAGGGCACCCGTGACCGTGGAGCATCCGGTGGCCGGGCTCGTACAGTCATTGCTGTTAGCCCCGCCCGTGGAGACGTAGTACTCAGCGGCGCTCGCTGCCGTGGGTGCCGCGAGCATGACGGCGATCACCGCGATCAGAAGACCTATGTGATGACGGATCAGTTGTGCCACGAGGTTCTCCTCTGCCCTATCCCGGCGTCAGCTGCCATTCCCAGTGGGACGCGCCCTGGCTGGCACTACCGCTTATCGCGGCATTGCCACCCTTCCAGGGGATCCCATCCGGATAGGGATCACCCGTGTCGAATCCGCCGCCATAGGTGCCCGTCGCGTCCCCGCCGGGCGGGGGGTCGCAGACGGTGTGGAAAGTCGTTGGGGCGGACTCGTAGGAGACGCTCAGGTCGTACCAGTAGTCCCCGGGAGTCTGATCGTCCAAGCTCAGGCGGGCGTCCGCACCGCCCCCGCCCCCGCTCGCCGTCTGCGTGCACGTCTGGAGTCCCGGAACCGTCCACTGGCGCCAGTAGGTGAAGTGCCCGCTGCCCGCGCTGTCCGCCCCGTATTCCGCGTGGCCCCCGGCGGAGCTGATGGAGCCCCAGCTCGAGAGTCGCTCGACCGTGACCTGTACGTACCAGTCGTTCGAATACCCGTCCCCCTGCTCGTGACCGGTGAACGTGAGGTCCCAGGTGCGCGGCCACTTGTTCTCCTCCCCGCAGGAGATCTTCTTCTCGGCCTCGCAGGTGTCCGGATCCTGCGATGCATCATCGGGAGTCGGCGCGCCGCCGTTGCAGAGGTCCCTGTCGGCTCCGCCCGAGCAGACGTCCTTGCCGCCGCCGGCGTAGATCGTGTCGGCCCCGGACGATCCGAGGATCGAGTCGTCTGAGTCGCCCCCCGAGAGGCGATCGGCGCCGTCACCACCCACGATCGTGTCGGGGCCCCCGCCGCCGAAGATATTGGGGTCATCCCCCGACCCGGCATTGATCGTGTCCTTTCCGTCGCCACCGAGGATGCCGTCCGCGCCCGCGTCGCCGTAGATGACCTCGTCGCCTCGCCCGGGATCGCCGGCGATGTCGTCGTTGCCGCCGCCGCCATGGATCTCCTCGTTTCCGAGGCCGCCGGTAACCGTGTCGGCGCCGCCACCGGCCTGGATCAGCTCATTGCCGTCGTCACCGTCGATCTCGTCATCGCCCGCGTCGCCGAAGATGTCCTCGTCGCCGGGGCCACCATTCAGGTCGTCGGCGCCGTCCCCACCGTGAACCTCGTCGTAGTCCGGCCCGGCATCGACCGAATCGGTGCCGCCATTGGCATGGATCGTGTCCTCACCATCGCCCGTGACGATGTCGTCGCCAGCCGCACCGCCAGCGATGTCGTCATCGCCAGACCCCCCTCTCAGATCATTCGGCTTCGCGTCCTTTGCCGGCTCCACCAGATCGTCGGCGCCATCCTGCCCCGCGACGAAGTCCGCTCCGGGGCCACCGAGCAGCCGATCGTCATCGCTTTGGCCGGTGCCGCCGCCCTCGTCGCCCCAGATGTCGTCGCTGCCGCCGCCCCCGTCGACGAGGTCGCGACCCGCACCGGCGCAGATCATGTCATTACCGCCGCGTCCGTAGATCTCGTCTCCTCCCCCATATCCGACGATGATGTCGCGGTCCTTGGTTCCGACGATGTGGTCGAAGTCTTCGCTGCCCCAGTCGGTCGCGACGTGACCCTGGCACTTAGGCAGCACCGTGGCCGACGGCAGGCTTGGCGCAATGCCCAAGGCTGAAAGCCCCAGCACACTGGCGGCCGCGCAGACGAGGGAGACTCGGCGTCCCATGTGGACGATGGTCGGGCACGACGCTCGGCATCGCATCGTGGTCGGACCACGAACTTTCGCTTGGAGGTCGGCCTCAGGCGGGGCTCAGGCCCCGTGGCACTTCTTGTACTTCTTGCCCGAGCCGCACCAGCACGGGTCGTTGCGGCCGATCTTGTCGCGGTCGGACTTGACCACCGTGGCCGGGTTCTCGCTCGAGGCGCCGTTGCCGCCGCCTGACGCGGCCGCGGTTCCCACGGCGGCCGCCCCCGCGGCCGGGGCGGGGCCCGGGGTCGTGGCCGCCTGGGAGGCCTCGTCCATCGCCGACGGCTGCTCCTGCCCACCGCCGGCATAGCTCAGCTCGGTCGGCTGCGCGGGCTCCGGCTCGAGGTCGGCGGGCTCGATCGTGACCT
This sequence comes from Solirubrobacterales bacterium, assembly GCA_045805825.1. GTDB lineage: Bacteria > Actinomycetota > Thermoleophilia > Solirubrobacterales > 70-9 > AC-56. The sequence goes on along the minus strand of JBJMKM010000086.1, from coordinate 862 downwards.
CGACGTGGAAGATGACGCGCGTGAACTCCTCCCAGATGGAGTTCATGAGCTCCTCGAACATCGAAAAGCCCTCGTTCTTGTAGGCCACGAGCGGGTCGATCTGCGCGAAACCGCGGAGGTGGATTCCCTCGCGCAGGTAGTCCATCTCGTAGAGGTGCTCGCGCCAGCGCAGGTCGATGATCTGAAGGAGGATCTGGCGCTCCAGGTAGCGCATCAGCTCGTCCCCGAGCTCCTCGGTGCGCTTGTCGTACTGCGTCAGGGCGTCCTCGGCCAGCACGCGGGAGATCTCGCCGCGATCTGACGTGGACGGATCGAGCTGCCCCAGGTCCACGGTCAGCGGCCAGAGCTGGGAGGCCTGGGTCACGAGGCCGCCCAGATCCCAGTCCTCGAAGACCTCGCTGGCGGTGTACTCCTGGACCATCCTCGAGATGACCTCGCCAACCTCCTGGTGGGCCACCTCGGACATGTCCCGGCCCTCGAGGATCTCGCGCCGGTACTTGTAGATGACGCGGCGCTGCTCGTTCATCACGTCGTCGTACTCGAGGACGCGCTTTCTGATCAGGAAGTTCTGCTGCTCCACCTTTTTTTGGGCGTTCTCGACCGTTCTCGAGAGCATCTTCGCCTCGAGCGGGTACTCCTCGCCCTCCTCGTCCACCGGGCCCAGGCGGTCGAGGATCTTGTAGATGCGGTCGCCGGCGAACAGGCGAATGAGCTCGTCCTCGGCCGAGAGGTAGAAGCGCGACTCGCCGGGATCGCCCTGGCGGCCACTTCGACCGCGCAGCTGGTTGTCGATGCGCCTCGATTCGTGGCGCTCGGTGCCGCAGATGAACAGGCCGCCGGCCTCGAGCACCTGCTCGCGCTC
>JBJMKM010000085.1:0-20013 GCA_045805825.1 Solirubrobacterales bacterium | reverse complement strand
TCGGGCAGCGGCCGGCGTGGTGCTCGATGAGGATGCCGATGAAGCGCTCCATCGAGCCCAGGAGCGCGCGGTGGATCATCACCGGCCGGTGCTCGGCGTTGTCCTCGCCCTGATAGGTGAGGTCGAACCGCTCGGGCATCTGGAAGTCGATCTGGCACGTGCCGCACTGCCACGAGCGCCCGAGGGCATCGGTGATGTGGAAGTCGATCTTCGGCCCGTAGAACGTCCCCTCCCCCGGGCTCACCTCATACTCGCGGCCCTGGCGCTCGAGCGCCTCGCGCAGCGCCTCCTCCGCGCGCTCCCACTGCTCGTCGGTGCCGATCGACTTGTCCGGCCGCGTGGAGAGCTCGACGCGCACGTGGTCGAACCCGAAGCGCGCATAGAGCGCGTCGATCGCCGAGCAGATCGCGTCGACCTCGTCTCCGATCTGGTCGAGCGTGCAGTAGACGTGGGCGTCGTCCTGGGTGAAGGCCCTGACCCGGAGCAGGCCGTGCAGCACGCCCTCGCGCTCGTTTCGCGAGACGAGCCCGAACTCCGCGAGCCGTAGCGGCAGGTCGCGGTAGGAGTGACGCTCGGAGGCGTAGACGAGGCACGCGCCGGGGCAGTTCATCGGCTTCAGCGCGAACCGCCGCCCCTCCACCTCGGTGAAAAACATGTTCTCCGCGTAGTTGTCCCAGTGGCCTGATCGGTGCCACAGCTCCTCGTCGAGGACCTGGGGGGTCTTGATTTCCCCGTAGCCCCCGGCCTCGAGCTGCTTGCGGACCTCTCGCTGGATCAGGTCCAGCAGAACGGTCCCCTGCGGAAGCCAGAACGGCATCCCGGGCGCCTCTCGATGGAGGATGAAAAGCCCGAGCTGTGGACCGAGCCGGCGGTGGTCGTTGGCACGCGCCTGCTCCAGGCGCTCCAGGTGCTCCTCGAGGTCCTTGTTCGAGAAGAAGGCGGTGCCGTAGATGCGGGTGAGCATCTGGCGGCTTTCGTCGCCGCGCCAGTACGCGCCCGCCACGGAGTTCAGCTTGAAGGCCTTGATGCGCCCGGTCGAGGGCCCATGCGGGCCGCGGCACAGATCCAGGAACGGACCGTTGCGGTAGAGCGAGACCGTCTCGGTCCCCTCGTCCCGGATCAGGTCCTCGATCAGCTCGACCTTGTACGGCTGGTCCTCGGTGCGGAACAGCTCGATCGCCTCGCGGGCCGGCAGCTCCGAGCGCTCAAACGGCTCGTCGGCCTCGACGTGAGTGGCCATTTTTTCCTCGATGCGCTCGAGGTCCGAGTCCGACGGCCGAAAGCCGTCCGGGAACTCGAAGTCGTAATAAAAGCCGTCAGCGATCGGTGGCCCAATCGAGACCTTCGTCCCGGGCCACAGGTCGAGCACGGCTGTCGCGAGCACGTGCGCCGCGTCATGGCGCAAGACGTCCAGCGAGTCTGGGCGCCCAGGGGTGACGATCTCGACCTGCTCGCCGTCATCAAGCGGCCTGGCGAGATCCCGGATCTCCCCGTTGACACGCACCGCGAGAGCATCCTTCGCCAGCCGCGGCCCGATTGCGGCGGCGGCGTCGGCGCCGGTCGCCCCCTCGGACAGCTCGAGCGGCGAGCCGTCGGGCAGTTTCACGGTGATGGAGGCCATGCGCGGGCCATGCTATCCGCGGCTCCGTCGCGTTCGGAGACGCTGAGCTCCGGGCGAGTAGGGCCGCCCGCGAGCGACCGAAAGCACGATTGGGGGACTTTGTGCCGCTATAGCGTCGCCAAGTCGGCCAAAGCGCAGAGTGGCGCCCTAGTCGCCCGCCGGGTTTGCGCGGCCGCCCACGGCGATGAGCGGGCACGGGCCCTCCTCCTTGATGGCCGGTCGGTGCGCCCAAAGCAGGTAGGGCCCGGCGCGTTCCTTGAGCTGGAAGCCCGCGTACGGCGCGAGCTCCTGCTCGCCCGTCACCACTCGCGCAATGCCGGGCGGAGCCGTCCCTCCCTGGCTGCCTTCAGGCCGAACGCACACGCGTCCGCCGCGCAGCTCCCATACGACATAGTCGCGTCCATGCTCGTCGGCGAGTACGTGCTCGGGGACGAGGACGAGCGTCGAGTGGTGACGGAGCTCGGGCCGCAGCTCGGTGAGCGCGGGCGAATAGGTCGACGGCCCGACCGGTCCGTTGACCAGGGCAAGAACGGTGCAGGCGAGCGCTGCCGTGCAGAACGCGACGCCGAGTACCGCGCCGACAGGCGATTGCCAGCGCAGGAAGGCCCCGCTTGCCCCCGTCCGGGTGCGCCCGACAGCGCCGCGGATCGTCCCCAGCGCGACGATCGGCTCGGGCGAGACGAGCGCGCGGACGACGATCAGCATCGCAAGGGGTGAGGCGATGACAATCGCCTTGGCGGCCTGGTAGGGCGTCCCCGCGAAGTGCGCGTACGCGTAGAGGACGACCGCCACCGCGAGCGCAGACGGAACGGCCCAGTCGCGCCGCCTGATCCACCACGCCAACCCGTGGGCCAACGCCGCCAAAGCGAGCAGCTCACCGAGGTAGTAGCCGATCGCCGGCATCGCCCCGTCGCCAGGGTCGAGGCGGAAGTCGCCGGACGGCCAGATGCCCAGAGCCTCCAGCGGTGAGATCGGGTTGAAGAGGTTCCCGAGACCGGCGCCAGCCGGGTTGAACGTCTCGAAGCTCGCGAAGTCGGCCATACGGCCGATCTCGGGCGCCGCGGCCACCGCGACGATCGCGAGTGCCACTGCCGCGGGTCCCGCCGCGGCCTTCGCCATCGCCGTGGCCCCCGGGGCCGAGCCTCGACGCCACGCCGCCGCCAGCTCGACGACAGCCCAAAGGCCGGCCGCGCCGGCGAGCCACAGCAGGCCGGGGAAGCTGTACGCGTAGACGCTCCCGATGGCCAGGACCGCGAGCGGAACCGCGCCCAGCAACCGCCACGCCCGGCCGGCGAGCGAGCCGCTCGCGAGCTGGTGGAGCGCAATGGCAAACGCCAGCACGAAGAGCGCCTGCATCGTCTCCTTGAAGGCGCCCTGGATGAGGTAGGAGGCGACCAGGTACGGCAGCCCGACGAGAACGGCGCCGAGCGTGCGCCGCCAAGGCGTGAGCCTCCCGAGAAGCCCCAGTGGCACGAGTGTCGCGCAGGCGGCCACCGCCAGCGCCAGGCCGTCGAAGGCTTGCACGAGGCTGGCGCCCGTCGCCTTCGAAGCGGCGACCACGAGCGCGTGCGGACCGAGCGGGTATCCCTGCGCCATGAGCCTGGAGCCCTCGCCCTGCGCGAGCCGGTCCGCGGCGAAGAGGTGCTGGGACATGTCCGGGTTGAGGCCGGTGCCGAGAATCCCGAATCGCGCCTCGACGATGAACGGGAGCGACGCCAGGACGATCGCCGCGATCAGCGCCGGTGCGCCGTCCACGAGCGCAGGCCCGGCGCCCGGCGTCCTGCGCCACACGATGCCGATCGCAACCACCACGAGCGCTCCGATGGCGATCGCCGCCGCCGTGCCGTGGCCCGGCAGTCGCACCGTGGCCCAGGCCACGGCGGTGAGCCCGGCGAGGCCCACAGCCGGGGCAAGCCACGACCATTCGCGTCGCCCGCACAGGCAGAAGACCGCCTGGCCGACGCACCCCGAGGCGAGGAGGACGGCCGCGAAGGAACCGTAGGTCCCGAGCATGGGCCGGCGAGCATAGAAGCCGGCGCGCGACCGGCCGTCTCACGGACGAACTCGTGCACGCGACCGTGAGGCCGGTTTTGGCACTGTGTCCCGCGGGTACGCGGGACTGTCACTTGGCACTCCAGCCTCCGGCGGACATAATGTCGCTGCGATGAGCTCCGGAGCGGATCCCCCCCACAGCAAGGGGACCGAACCGGAGTTCCGGATGGCCCTCCCGAGCAGGGCCGAGAATGTCGCTGTCGTGCGGCAGGCGCTCGCCGGAGCGATCGAGGTCCTCGGGCTGGCCGAATCCCGGCTTCTTGACATCAACACCGCGGTCAGCGAGGCCTGCAACAACGTGGTCGTCCACGCGTATGAGGGCAACGAGGGGCCGCTGAACGTCCATCTATGCGTGCAGGACTCCGAGCTCGAGGTGGTCGTGAGCGATGACGGGGTCGGCATCCGCCCGCGCGCGCCCGAGCCCGGCCTCGAGGTCCAGGGCCTCGGGCTATCGCTGATCCAGACCCTGAGCGACCGCGTCGAATTCCTCGGAGGGATCAGCCAGGGAACCGAGGTCAGGATGGCGTTCTCGCTGAACGGACAGAGCGACGCAGGCGTCCGAGAGACGACGCCTGCCGTCGACGTCCGGCACCCCCCGGGGGAGCTTGTGATCGGCGTGACCGCCGGCGCGCTCGCCGCGCCCGTGCTGGGACGGGTCATCGCGATGCTCGCCGCCCGGGCCGACTTCTCCCTCGAGGGCATCTCCGAGGCGCAGCTCGTGACCGACTCGCTGGCAGCTAACGTGCCGCGTGTCCTGGTGGGCAACAAGATCCAGCTGGGGATCGACACCCCGCCCGAGGAACTCTTGGTTCGAGTCGGCCCCCTTCAGGAAGGCGGCGCGCACAAGATCATGGATGCCTCGGCGCTCGCCGAGCTACCGCCGGTGCTGGAGCGCCTCACCAAGGACCATCGCATCGAGGGCTCGCCCGACGGTGAGATCCTCGCCCTCACGCTGGTGAACCCCGAGTAGAGCAACCTACGGCGGCTTCGCCGCCAAACGACACATGCTGCTGCGGCGGTAAGCCGCCGCCGAGCACCCCTAGAGGGAGTCGGGGTCGTCGACGATGTCCAGCCGCTGGTCGAGCTGGGTCACGCTGAACACCCGCTCGACCGCCGCCGGGCCCCGGACCACAACGAGGCGGCGCCCGGCCGAGCGGGCGCGCTCATCGGCGGCGATGACCGCCCTAAGGCCCGTCGAGTCGATGAAGTCCACACGCCGCAGGTCGAGGACCAGCGTGCCGGGGGTGTCGCCCTCGACATCCGCCAGACCCTCCTCGAGGCTCGGGGCGCTCGCGATGTCGAGCTCGCCGACGAGGGCAATCCGCGTCTGGCCCTCGCGCCGATCGATGATGATTTCAAGGGGCGACATGAGAACGCCGCGGCACGATACAAGGCCGCGCCGCTCAGTCTTCGGCCAGAACCGCCGAGATCGCGGAATCGAGCGACTCGAAGACCGGAATCGTCTTGTCGATCGCCGTCAGCTCGAGCAGCTTCCTGACCTCGCCACCCTCCGAGACGAGCGCCACATTCGACTCGCCGTTCTGTGCCGGCTTGGCACCGTGCAGAAGCGTCGCCAGCCCAGTCGAGTCGACGAACTCGCACCGGGTCAAGTCGATGACAAGCGGACGCTCGCGGTCGCGCGCGGCATCGCTGAGAAGCTCGCGGACCCGAGGGCTCGTCGCGATGTCGAGCTCACCGGCGATCGTGATGACCCATGCACCGCGTACGACGTCCTCACTGGCCTCGAAAGGCTTTTGACTCATTCGATCCTCAACCCCATCCTCGGGAAACGCCGTTCCAGTGTCTGGGTCCGCCCCGCCGGCCTCGTCACGAATCAAGTGCCGAACCCGAGCCTGACGCAAGCCCAGCGTGATCCTAACCGCAATCGAGGTCCGGGCGTCGATTGAGCCAAAGCGGGGCGGGTGACCGAAACCGGTGAAAAAGTCCTGATCGTCCACTCGTTCGAGCAACCCGGAGGGACTACGCTGCGCGGTAGCCCGGAGGGGCGCCGTAAGGCCGCGTTCGCACCGGATTCTCTACGAGAGGAACACATGGCGCTCATTCTCCTTCCGGTCGCGTTCGTACTCGGTTTGGTGTTCCGCGATGCCCGGCGGGCCAGCGTTGCGTGCTTGCTCCTATGGGTGGTCGCGTTGGCGGGGTTGTTGTTGGCGAAACTGGGTGGCGTAGTGGTGTCGCCGTGGGAATTGCTGGTCCTCGCCGTCTGCATCGCACCAGCGATTCTGCTTGCGAGGCTCGCGGTTCGTATGAGGCCCGCGGCGCCTGGAACCTGATCTCCGCTGCGAGACGACCGAATCCCCCCGATGCAGGGACCCTCGGGATGGGCGCTACTGGGCTCGAACCAGTGACCTCCAGCTTGTCGAGCTGGCGCTCTCCCAACTGAGCTAAGCGCCCGAAGAGCCAACGAGTTTACCCCGCGATTTCGACGAGCCGGCCCTGCAATGCCTATCGAAAGGTGCGTTTGTCAGGCGAGGCTTGACTAACGTGCCACTCGCCGTTCTCTTCGGGGCGGCCGGTGGTGGGGAACCGTGGCTTAGGCGACGGCAGGCGGTGCCGGGGTGGGCACCGGGGGTGTCGCGACGAGGCCCTTCGCGTACATCGTCTCGATGAAGACCTCGCGGGTGTCCGCGGAGGGCTTCCAGCCGATCTCGCTCTTCAGCTTCTCGTTGGAGACGATCCACGGATACCGGATGAAGTTGAGGTTGCCGGGGGACGATTCGACCCGCGGGGCGTGAAGCGCCCAGGCGGCGGCGTAGATCCGGCGCACGGCCTTCATCGAGATCACGCGCGTCTTCTGCCCCACCATCTCGGCCGACTCCTTCCACGTCAGCGTGCCGTCGCCGCCGATGTTGAACGCGCCGTCCGCCTTGGCATCCAACAGGCCCATGATCGCGCTGACGACGTCGTCCTCGTGGACCAGCTGGAACTCCTGCTCGACGCCGTCGAGGATGGGCATGAAGGCCGCGTTCTTCCAGCTCCGCGAGATGTAGTTGTCGACATTCGGCCCGAAGACGATGCTCGGCCGCACGATGGTCATGATGCGGTCGGCGTTTTGGAGTGCCCACAGCTGGCAGATCCGGTCGACGTCCGCCTTGTGCTTGGCGTACGGGAAGTCCGGCTGGCCCCGAACCGGCCAGTCCTCGGCAATCGGCTTCGGGTTGTCCGGGAACGCGCCGTAGGCGGTGGCCGACGAGGTGACCAGGACCTGGTCGGTTGCGGCGTCCGCCGCTGCACGCAGAACGGTGGCCGTCCCGTTGACGTCGATGTCGTACATGCGCGCCTCGTCGCGGATCGGGTTCAGAACGAAGGCCAGATGCACCAACGCGTCCGGGTTCTCGCGATCCAAGAGGTCTCGGATCTGCGCGTAGTCGCGGACGTCGCCGCGGACGAACGTGGCCTTCGGCAGGGGACGCGACGGTGGACGAACGTCCAGGTTCACGATGGCGTCGACGTCGTCGCGCGCCGAGAGGATCTCCGTGAGGCGGGTGCCGATGTAGCCCGAGCCGCCGGTGATCAAGTAGCGCACGTGGGCATCCTATTCGGCGTCGGCGGCCACTGCAGGCGTAAGAGCTTGTGCGAGCGAACGCTCACATACTCCGATCAGCACTGAATGGTGGTGCGTAGTTGGACGATTCGGAGACAGCCCGCAAACAGCGGAAAAATGGGCTGGGAAATTTAACCCAGGGGAACCGAAACCTTCCTCGAAATTACGTGTTAAGTTAGTTTGAGCCATCGCCGATAGGGGATGGCGTAAGACTTAAGGACCGACGGGCCAGCGGTCGCATCGCTGGCGGCACGTCCTTCGGATACAAAGGGCCCCTTCCATGGGGCCCTTTTCCGTGGTCTGGTCGAGCTCGCCTACTGCGAGGCGAGGCCGATGAACCCGTCGATCGCCGCCGTCGTGACGCCGGCCGGCGTATTGCACGCCGTCGGGTCCGGCGGCTGGAACGTAAGCGCACCGAGCGCCGTCGCTCCCGGGTAGCGCGTTGTCGTGATCGTCGTCGAGGTCGGCTGACCCACCTGCGGGTTGATCGCCGGCAGCGTGACGCTCGGGATGACCTTGCCATCCAGCTTCACGGCCGCCGCCGCGCCCTGGGTCGTGTATTGGACGACGGTCACCGTGCCATCGGCCCAGGTGACGATCCCGGTGCCGCTGGTGGTGCTGCTCGCGCAGCCACCGGTGCCCGTGGACGCGGGCTCCTGGAACTGCTGTCCGGTGGCGTCGGTGTACACCTTGCCGGCCTCCACCGAACCGCTCGTCGGAGCACCAGCCTCACTCGACTGGCAGCTCGTGAGCTGCCCGTCGAAGCTGTAGCTGAACGGCTTGCTCGACGTGTTCAGTCCCGGGTTGAAACTGGCGCTGCCCTGAAGATGGCAGCCACCACCTGTCTGCGCCGCGGCCGAACCGGCGAACACGGCGACCACGAGGGCGATCGCGAGCGCCAAAGCCGCTGCGAGCTTTCGCATTTTTGCCTCCTCCATTTTGGGGACGACATTCACCGCCCGGCGACGCCCCCGCATCCATGACCGCCCCGGACCCGTCTCTCCTCCAGAAACCGGCGAGCACCCTACCGGGTTGTCAGCTTGCCGACAACCCCCTACCGTTCGGCTCGCTCGACCTCCAGCGTCAGGCCGTCGATCGCCTCGATCCGGACGGTCTGGCCCTCATGCACGGGGACGCGAGCGCGCGCGTTCCAGTACTCGCCATCCAGCCGCACGCGGCCGAGCGGATCGATGTCGTCGACGACGGTGGCGGTGCGTCCCACCATGGTCTCCGGGCCGCTGCGCAGCCGATAGCGACGCAAAAAGCGCTTCCAGGCGAAGTACTCGAGGATCTCGAGGCACAGAGCCCCGGCGAGAATCACCAGGCCCCACGGGGCCCCGAGCACGAGCAGGGCGATGAGCCCGCCGATCAGCAGCACGTGCCGTGAGCCTAGCCGCGCTCGCTGCCCGGATCGACGCGCTCCAGAAGCCGGCGCTCCGCGTCCGTGATCCGCCGGGCGACGTCGGCCTCCGCCTCCACCGCCGCGGCAATCCTCACCTCCCACTCGGCAGCCTGCTCGGCCGACTCGCCGAGCTCCGCGATTCGCCGGGCCGTGGCACCAATCCGCTCCGAGATCTCGAGTACCTGCCGCTCCGCGTCCTCGACGTTCTTGATCGCCTGGTCCAGCCTGGCAAGCGCGTCCGCGATGGCGGCCGCGGTCTCCTCGGCCCGGCTCTCCGTCTCCCCAAGGCGGCGCCCGACGTCGTCCAGGCGCTCCTCCAGCGCTTCGGCCGCCGTGGCCGCACCGGCGACTCGCTCGCCCACCTCGCCGAGCACGGACTCGGCCTCTCGCCGAACTGAATCGACCTCCTCCGCACGGATCCCGGCCTGGCGCTCGAGCCGCGCGAGGGCGGCCGTGATGCGCTTGGAATTCTCCTCGCGGACGAGCTTGAGCTCTTGGCGGCGGGCCCTCATCGCGAGCTTCTCGGTGGCCGCCTCGATCTGGGTGGCCGCCTTCTCCGAGGCCTTCTCGGCGCGGGATGCGGCCGTTTTGACTTCGCGAACCGCCTCGGTCCGCTCTCGGCGAATCGAGGAGAGCGGCGCTTCCGCCGCCTCACGCATCTGCTCGCGCTCGTCCTGAAGCTGTGCATCTCCTTGGACGCGAACCTCGGCGATCGCTCCGTCCAGCCGGTCGGAGATCGTCGCCTCCAGGCGTCGCTCGGTTTCGTGGAGCCGTGCCTCGGTGGCCGCGAGGTCGCGCTCCACCCGCGAATACAGGTCCTCGCCCGCCTGCTTCAGCACCTCCCCAAGGCGGCGCTCGAACTCCTCGACGGCCGCGTCGAGGAAGGCCGTTTCCCCCGCGTCGGCGTCCTCCAGCTGCGGGTCGATCCCCGTCCCCTGTGCGGGGGCCGGCTGCGGTTCAGCCTGGCGACGTCCCAGCAGGCGCTGGGCGAGGCCACGTCGCGGCGGTCGTTGCCCGCTCTCTCCGTCCATGGCAGTGAATGGTCCTATACGCGCGCGTCGAGCGCGGGCGGGCGCGACCGCCGCAGCGGGTCTTGCGCCATCCACTCGTGGATGCGCTCATACACCGCCGGGTGGTTGAGCAGTCGCAGGTGGTCGATCCCCCCGACGTGGCTCCCATGTTCGGCCGCGAACGGGATCCGCCGGCGCCGGCCCCGCCCCGCGGCGCTGTGATAGCTGACCAGGAGATCGCCGACCGTGCCGCCGGGCCCCCCGGGGCTGGCTGAAAGCGTCGCGGCGATGAAGCAGTAGGTCGCGGACTCGAGGAACGGACACTCGCAGCAGCGGTCGCGCAGGAACTCGTCCGGGTCGCAGTCGCACCAGTCCTCCTCCATGCAGCTGCCGAAACGCAGGTCCTTGATGCCCGCGCTGCGCCCGTTCAGGAAGAGGTTCGCGAACGGCCGCGTCTCCGGCAGGCGCCCGAGCGGCCATGAGGCGACGTTGGCCGCCTTCTCCAGCGTGGCGCCCAGATGCGGCGTGCCGAGGCAGATGACGTGTGTGACCTGGGAGGTGAACGCGGAATCCTCGAGCTCGGCGTAGCGGCAGGCGCTTCGGGCCACGAGGCCGCCCATCGAGTGGCCGATCAGTGCGATCCCCTCCACGCGGGTCGGCCACGCGGCCACCAGCTCGTCGAGCCGAGCCGCGAGCGCGCGACCGTTCTCGGAGACGTGAAGGCCGGTGTTGTAGCGGACGAACACCGGCGTGACCCCGAGGTCTGAGCGCAGCCGGTCGCCGTAGCTCGGCCGCGGCGCAACTCCGGGATATGGGGCCCGCCAGGCCTCCTCGGTCTCACACAGCCCATGAACGAAGACCGCGATCCTCGGAGTCGCGTCGCCGAAGGCCTCGGCCGGGCCGGCCGGGTCAAGGCTCACCTGCCGCCCGTCGCGCCAAAATCCGAGCGGCACGGCGAGCTCCGGGTGTTCGCGCGCCAGCCGATCGCCGAAGAACCCGTTGGCCGCCGCCAGGGCGAGCGCGCCGGCGCGCGACTCCGCGATCGAGGCCGAGGCATCGGTCGCGCCGCGAGCCAGGGCCTGGCCGCCTGCCGCCAGCGGCGCTCGAAGCCCGGCCGCGATCGTCTTGTAGGACACGCTCGACACGGGATCGTGAATGGCGCGCACCGGGATACCGAGCGGCCCGAGCGCGCCGAAGACCCGCCGAGTTACCGCCCGATGGACGTCACGGGCGACCGCGGTCGGCTGCGCGACCGACCGTCCAGCGATCTCCCCCAGCGCCCGGATCTCTCCCTCGCGCACGTTGAAGCAACTCTATGCCCAGCTCCGGCGGCGGGCAAGGTCTCCTCAGGAGATCGAGCCGACGAGGTGGACGCGCTCGCCGTCCGGCGCCTCCACCCGAAAGCGCCACGCCTCGCCGCGGCGGCCCGAGCGGAAGTGGACCCGTCCCGGGATGCGAAGTGGTGACCTGAACTCCGCCTCGATCGCGCAGGTCGCCCCCGTCCTGCCCTCGAACGCCGCCAGGCATCGCGCCTTGGTCCACATCCCGTGGGCGATCGCCGTCGGAAAGCCGAACAGGCGCGCGGAGAGCGGATGCATGTGAATCGGGTTGCGGTCGCCGGATACGGCCGCGTAGCGGCGGCCCGTGTCGCCGGGGATGCGCCATTCGGCGCACGCATCGAGGTCCTCCTCGCCCGCCTCCTCGCGGTCGTCGCCATCGCCGGACGAGCCGTTTCCGTCCCCGCCGCGGCTGAGGTAGGTGGAGCGCCCGCGCCAGGCGACCTCGCCGTCCAGCGCCGCCTCGGCGACGAGGTCGAACTGCCGTCCCCGCCGGTGCGGCCGCAGGTCCTCGGCGCGAACCGAGAGGTCGAGGCTCGCCCCGATGGGGATCGGCGAGATGACGTCGATCCGGTTCGCGATGTGCACCAAGCCGAGTACCGAGAACGGAAACGTGCGGTCGGTCATCAGGCACATGTGGAGGGGAAACGCCATCACGTGCGGGTACGTGCCCGGCGCCGAGTTGCGCATCGTGAAGCCGCAGACCCGTGCGTAGCTCGCGACGCGCTCCGGGTCCACCGCGGCGCCCTTCCACACCAGTGTGCGGTCCGGCAGATCGGCCTCGCTCCCAGGGATGATCGGCCCCAGTACCGCCTGGGCGTACAGACGCGGCAGCGACGGCGGGCCGGAAAGCTCGATGGTCTCCGTCATGCTCCGAGCAGCTGCTGCCCGCAGACGCGGACCACGTTGCCGTTGACGCCGCCCGACGCCGGGCTCAATAGCCAGGCGATCGTCTCGGCCACATCGACCGGCTGCCCGCCCTGGAGGAGGCTGTTCATGCGACGGCCCGCCTCGCGAGTGCCGATGGGCATCGCGGCCGTCATCTGGGTCTCGATGAAGCCCGGTGCTACGGCGTTGACCGTGACCCCGCGCTCGCGCACCTCAGGCGCCAGGGCCCGCACCATCCCGATCACACCCGCCTTGCTCGTCGCGTAGTTGGTCTGGCCCCGGTTGCCCGCGATCCCGCTGACCGACGAGACCGACACGATCCGGCCGCCCTCGCCGAGTAGCCCATCCTCGAGCAGGGCCTGGTTAATCCGCTCCTGGCTCGAGAGATTGACCTCGAGCACCGAATCCCAGCCCTCCGGTGGCATCCGCGCGATCGTCCGGTCGCGAGTGATCCCGGCGTTGTGGACGAAGGCGTCGATTCGCCCGCCGCGCTCGCGGATGTGATCGGCGAGCCGCTGCGGCGCCCGCGCGTCGGTGATGTCGAGCGCGAGCGAAGTGCCGCCGATCCGGTTGGCCACCCGCGAGAGGGCCTCGCCCGCCGGGGGTATGTCGATGCAGAGCACCTCGGCGCCCTGGTCGGCGAGCGTCTCCGCGATCGCCTCGCCGATGCCGCGGGCCGCGCCCGTCACGGCCGCGGGCCGTCCGGCGAGCGGGCGCTCCCAGTCCTCGGGCACAGTGATGCCGTCGGCCGGCTGTATGTGGATCGCCTGTCCGTCGACATAGGCTGAGCGCGCCGACAGCAGGAAGCGAAGCGTCGATTCCAGCGCGCCCTCGCCACCGGCCGCCACCTCCACCATCTGCGCAGTGGAGCCGTAGCGGCCGATCTCCTTCGCCACCGAGCGGACAAAGCCCTCGATCGCACGCTGGGCCGTGGCCGCAAGGACCGAGTCCGCCTCGATCGCCGGCGTCGTCAGGACGACGACGCGCCCGTTGCGGTTGAGCGAGGCGATCGTCGGGTGGAAGAAGTCATAGAGTGCGCGCAGGCGCTGGGTCGAGTCGATGCCGGTGGCGTCGAAGAGGAGCGCAGCGGGGCGCGTGCTGTCGTCGGCGGCCGTCTTGGCATCGAGCACTCGCGCGCCGATCGAGCGAAGGACCTCGTGGACGGGTTCCGCCAGCCGCCCACCGCGAGCCTCGCCCAGGACGACAGGCCCAGAGACCACCGGCTGTCCGGACTCGTGGCGCTCCAGCCGAGGCGGCGCCGGAAGGCCGAGCCGCTTGGTGACGGCCCCGCCGAGCGCTGAGTGCGTGAGCGACTGGTAGCGGTCCTCGCTCATCCGCGCCGCTCCATGATGGCCGCCACGCCCATGCCGCCGGCCGCGCAGATCGAGACCAGGCCGCTGCCCGAACCGCGCTCGGCCAGGAGCTTCGCAAGCGTGGCCACGATGCGTGCGCCGGTCGCGCCGAACGGGTGCCCGGCCGCCAGCGAGGAGCCATTGACGTTCAGCTTGTTGCGGTCGATCTCGCCCAGCGGCTCATCGAGCCCAAGCCTGTCCTTGCAGAACGCCGAGTCCTGCCATGCCTTGAGAGTCATCGCGACCTGCGAGGCGAAGGCCTCGTGGATCTCGTAGAAGTCGAAGTCCTGGAGGCTGAGCCCGTTTCGCTCCAACAGTCGCGGCACCGCGTAGAGCGGCGCCTCGAGTAGGCCGGCGTCGCCGTGGACGTAGTCGACCGCCCCCGTCTCCGCATCCACGAAGTGGGCGAGCACCGGCAGGTCGTGCTCGGCAGCCCACTCGTCGCTTGCGAGCAGCACCGAAGAGGCGCCATCGGTGAGCGGTGTCGAGTTGCCGGCGGTCATCGATGCGTCCGGGCCGTCGCCGAACACGGGCTTCAGCTTTCCGAGCTTCTCCATCGAGGCGTCGGGCCGCAGGTTCCCGTCGCGCTCGAGGCCCAGGTACGGGGTGATCAGGTCGTCGAAGAATCCACGGTCATACGCCGCCGCCAGCCGCCGATGGCTCTCAACGGCGATCTCGTCTTGCTCGGTCCGCGAGATGCCCCAGCGCTTGGTGGAGATCGCCTGGTGCTCGCCCATGGAGAGGCCGGTCCGCGGCTCGGCGTTCTGCGGGATCTTCGGCACGAGCTGACCGGGCCGCAGCCGGCCGAGCAACGCCAGTCGGCCACCGGTCGAGCGCGTTCGGTTGAGGTCCAAGAGCAGCTCGCGGAGGTCCTCATTGACCTCGATCGGGGCGTCGCTCGTCGTGTCGAAGCCGCCCGCGACGCCGGCCTCGATCTGCCCGAGCCGGATCTTGTTCGCCACGTGGATGGCCGTCTCAAGGCTCGTCCCGCAGGCCTGTTGGACATCGTACGCGGGCGTGTCGGGAGACAGGGCCGAGCCCAGCACGCACTCGCGGCTGAGGTTGAAGTCGCTGCTCTTCTTCAGGACGCCGCCCGCGGCCACCTCGCCGAGCCGCTCGCCTTGAAGCCCAAAGCGCGCCACGAGGCCGTCCAGCGCCGCCGTGAACATGTCCTGGTTCGACGCGTGGGCGTACTCGCGATCGCGGCGCGCGAACGGGATGCGGTTGCCACCTAGGACGGCGGCGCTTTGAGGGGCATCGGGGCTCATCGCAGAGCTTCTTCCCCTACCCGCTCGAGGACCTCCCTCACGTTCGGCAACTCCTCGCCGATCTCTGCGCTCGACGTGCGGCTCGCCTCGCCGCCGGGGAGCGCGATCGGCGCCGCGAGCAGCTCGTCCGGGATGCCGAACGCATCCACGAGGTCCTCCGCATGCGGGCGAAGGCTGGCGCACAGCCCGTTGACGGTTCGCGTGAGCATCTTCGATCGGGTGGAGGAGATGCGGCCGTGCTCCTGAAGCCAGGCGCGATCGCGCTCGAGCTCGCTCAGCGCGTAGAGGTCGCAGAGCCGCTCCAGCACCGTCCGCAGCTCCTCGTCGTCCGCGCGCTCGATCGCCGCGCAGAAGCCCTCGAGGATCTCGCGGTGGACGTGGGCGCGGGCCGCGACCAGCACGTGGTCCTGGCAGTCGTTGAAGACCTCGAACGGGTCGGCGCCGTCGTTGCTCATGCCGCGCCGAAGGCGTCGCGCCGCGCCTGAGAGCACGTGCTCCTCGCGCCAGCGGAAGAGGCCGAGCTGATACTCGCGGTCAAGCAGGTCCTCGTCGCGCTCGCGGCTCGGCACCAGATCGTCCGTCAGCCGCTGGATCAGCTCCCGTCCCGCGCTTCGCTCGACCATCGTCTCCCAGGCCTGCGAAACGACGAAGCCGGCGGTCGCCATCGGCCCGAGCTCCTCGAACTCGTCGCGATAGCCGGTGAGCAGGCTCTTGGCCACCAGCTGGAGCAGGATCGTGTTGTCGCCCTCGAACGTGGTGAAGACGTCGGTGTCGGCCTTCAGCTCACCGAGGCGGTTCTCCGTGAGGTATCCGGCGCCGCCGCAGGCCTCGCGGCAGGTCTGGATCGCCTCGGTCGCATGCCAGGTCGCAATCGCCTTCAGGCCCGCGGCGCGGGTCTCGAGCTCGCGCCGGTCCCGCTCGGCCTCTTCCTCCCCCTCGCCGATCGAGCCGAAGATCCGGTCCAGCTCGGCGACCACGTGCTCCTGCGCGAAGTGCAGCGCGTACGTCGTCGCGAGGGCGGGCAGGAGGCGCCGCTGGTGGACCCGGAAGTCGAGCAGCGGGAACTCCTCATCGGAATCCGGCGGGCCGAACTGCCGCCGCCGGGCGCCATGGCGGATCGCGATGGTGAGGGCGGACTTCGTAGCGCTGATCGAAGCCCCGCCGACGCTCACCCGCCCTTGGACGAGCGTGCCGAGCATGGTGAAGAAGCGCCTGTGCTCGTTCTCGATCGGGCTGCGGTACTCGCCCTCGGGCGTCACCTCCGCGTAGCGGTCGAGCAGCGCGTCGCGATCCACCCGCACCGAGTGAAACAGCAGGCGCCCGTTGTCGACTCCGTTCAGGCCGAGCTTCTCGCCGCAGTCGGTGATCTCGACCCCCTCGACGGTCGAGCCGTCCTCGTCGCGGATCGGCACGAGCAGCGCGTGGACGCCGCGCGGCTCGCCGCCCACGACGAGCTGGCAGAAGACGACGGCCATCCGCCCGTCGAGCGCCGCGTTGCCGATGTAGTCCTTGCGTGCGGACTCCGTCGGGCTCTCGACGACGAACTCGCCGGCGTCCGCTTCGTATGTCGCCGTTGTCTCGACCCGCTGCACGTTCGACCCGTGGCCGGTCTCGCTCATCGCAAAGCAGCCCGGCAGCTCGAGCGAGGCGATCTGCTGCAGGTATGCCTCGTGGTGCTTGCGGGTGCCGAGGTGGTGAACGGCGCCGCCGAAGAGGCCGAACTGCACACCGCACTTGACCAGCAGCGAGAGATCGCTGTGGGCCAGGGTCTCGAAACCCGTTATCGCCGCGCCGACCCGTCCCAGTCCGCCGAACTCCTGCGGGAAGAGAAGCGAGGGCCCACCCGTCGCCGCCAGGATCCGCGCACGCTCGGAGACCTGCTTGCGGTAGCGCTCGGTGGGCGGGGGCGCCGACGGTTTCGCGAACTCGGGCCGGCAGAGGGTGGCGCGCACGTGCTCGCGGACGATCGCGTACTCGCCGTCCAAAAAGCGCCGCAGCGCGACGGGTTCAACCGACATCTGGCCATCGTCCGGCACGCCGCAGGAAAACTACCCAGCTCCGGGCCGCTCAAGCGACACCGCGGCCCCTGTGTCCCATTCCCGTCATTGGGTAGGGGCTAAGAGAGCGTTTCAGGAGGAGGCGAACGATGGCGGAGGTAAGAGAGCTGCATCACGAGCGTCGCGATTCGCGCTCGCGGGCCCAACGCCATGCAGAGCGAGCCCGGCGAGAGGCGAACGAGCGCCGCGCCCGCGAGTCCGGGCTCACCGGGTGGGTTGCCGACCGTGCGGGCGATTGGGATCTGGACGAGCGTGACTGGGAATTCATTGAGCGCCAGAAGTACTTCTGGAATCCCCTCCTCGACTACTGGTTTCGCATGGAGGTCTCCGGGTGGGAGCGGCTTCCGGAGCCGCCTGCCCTCGTGGTCGGGATCCATTCGGGGGCACCGTTTCCGTGGGACGCGTGGGCCATCGGCATCCAATGGTGGCGACACTTCGGCACAGACCGGCCCCTTTACGGCACCGCCCACGACGCGCTCATGTCCTTTCCGGTGATCGGCGCCTACTTCCGGAAGATGGGCGTCCTGCCCGCGGCGCCCGACAGCATGACGGCGGCGCTGGCTGCCGAACGTGACGTCATCCTCTACCCGGGCGGCGAGCGCGACTCCCTCCGCGCGTGGACCAAGCGCGACGAGGCCAATCTGGCGGGGCGCACCGGCTTCGTCAAGCTCGCCATCCAGACCGGCGTACCCATCGTCCCGGTGGCCAGCGTCGGTGGCCCTGACGCGATGCCGGTGCTGGCCACGGGCCGACGGCTCGCGAAGCTCCTACAGCTCGACCGGGTGGCGCGCCTGAAGATGTTCCCGGTGGCGCTCCAGGCCCCATGGGGCATCTCCCCCGCCCTGCTTCCGGAGATCCCCTTGCCGACCAAGATTCGCACCGCGTTCCGGGACCCCATCGAGGTGGAGCCCGATCCGGAGCGGGTCGACGATCGAAGCTACGTGAAGGCGAAGTACGAGGAGGTTCGGGGCAGCATCCAGGACGGCGTCGACTCGCTCGCACGCCAGCGGCGCCTGCCGCTTTTGGGCTGATCACGGTCACCAGCGCCTCCCAGGCGCGGCCAGCGCGTGCAGTACGTTCCCGCTGTGGCCTCCACGAACGGTCCCCGCGATGCCGCCCCCGACGTCCTCTCGCCGCTCGAGCCGCACGTAATCGTCCTGTTCGGCGCCACCGGCGACCTCGCGCAGCGAAAGCTCCTGCCGGGACTTCTGCATCTCTCCAAGGCCGGCCTCATCCCCGACTGCCGGATCATCGGCACTTCGCTAGAGGACATCGGCGACGAGGAGTTTCGGGAGCTGGCCCACGAGGCGTGCCGGAAGTTCGGCCGCAAATCCCCCGACGACAAGGCCCTCGAGGAGTTCCGCAAGCGCCTGAGCTATGTGCCGCAGGGCGCCGGCCCGAAGGCCCTCGCCGATGCGGTCGATCGAGAAGAACGCGAGCTGGGCGGCGAGCCCCGACGCCTGTACCACCTGAGCGTCCCCCCGTCGGCCGCGGTCGACGTGATCCGCATGCTTGGCGAGGCGGGTCTCGCCGAGCGCGCGCGGGTGATCATGGAGAAGCCGTTCGGGACCGACCTCGAGAGCGCACGCGAGCTCAACGCGAAGGTGCACGAGGTCTTCGAGGAGTCGCAGATCTTCCGCATCGACCACTTCCTGGGCAAGGAGGCTGCCCAGAACATCCTCGCGCTGCGGTTCGCGAACGGTCTGTTCGAGCCGATCTGGAACCGCAACCACATCGACCACGTCCAGATCGACGTGCCGGAGACGCTCGACGTGGGCATGCGCGGCGGCTTCTACGACCAGACCGGCGCCTACCGCGACATGGTCGTCACACACCTATTCCAGATCATGGCGTTCGTCGCGATGGAGCCGCCAACCGCCCTGGCGCCGGTGGCGATCACCGAGGAGAAGAACAAGGTGTTTCGCACGATGGGCCCGCTCGATCCCGCCCAGGTTGTCCGCGGCCAATACGAGGGCTACCGCTCCGTGCAGGGCGTGGCGGCCGACTCCCAGACGGAGACCTTCGTCGCGCTCGAGTCGCTGGTCGACAACTGGCGCTGGTCCGGCGTGCCGTTCTACCTTCGGACGGGCAAGGCCATGGCCGAAGGCGCGCGCATCATCTCGATCGCCTTCCGGGAGCCGCCGACGAGCATGTTCCCGGCCGGCTCTGGGGTTGGCAGGTGGGGGCCGGACCACCTGACGTTCGACCTCGACGAGTCATCGCGCCTCTCGCTCTCCTTCTACGGCAAGCGGCCCGGCCCGTTCATGAACCTCGAGAAGGTGAGCATGCAGTTCTCCCTCCACGAGGTCCACCGTGAGGAGGACACGCTCGAGGCCTACGAGCGGCTGATCCGCGATGCGATGCTCGGCGACCACACGCTATTCACCACGGCCGAGGGCATCGAGCGGCTGTGGGAGATCTCAGAGCCGCTACTCGAGAATCCGCCGCAGGTCATTCCCTATGCAAAGGATTCCTGGGGCCCCGGTCAGATCCGCGATCTGATCGCGCCGAACCGCTGGCGGCTCCCGTTCGAGCGGCGCTGGCGGGATCTGCGGCCCGAAACGGCGGCCGAGCACGCCTAGCGCGCGGCGCTCAGCGCGAGGGCTCGTACTCGAACCGGTCGAGCGGCGCGGTGGATGGCGGCTGTGCCTCGGTCGCCGCATTCAGCGGTGAGTTCTGCGTCTCGTCCGTGCGACGCCGCACCTTGAACACCTCGACCCACCGCGAGGGCTTGTACTTCTCGTACCTGTCGTCGTGGTTCCACGACAGGTGTAGGTGGTTGCCGCATCCGTGATCCTCGTCGCCGTCATAGCCGACCCAGCGGAACGGAGGCAACGGCTGGTTCTGCCTGGGCTCTGCCCACTTCGCGAGCTTTGAGACCGACTTCCATCGCTTGTTGCACCTGCCCGTCCCGTCGTTGTGAAGCGGGACGATGTCCACCGCCAACCCGATCTTGTGCTCGGAGTGGCTCACGTGGCACTGCGGGCAGCCGACCTTGTCGCCGTTCGGCAGCCGCCCGGCGAACCCCTCGACCACGTAGATCCGGAAGTGGTCCGCGAGCCAGATGAGGTTTCGCCTGATGCGTTTGTCGATGTAGGCGCCCGGGGTGTGCGGCACGCTCTGCGGAATGTGAACGAAGCGGCCCCGATTGTCGTTGATGTGCGTGCGGCCGGGCGTCTCACGCAGCGCGGAGGCAATCGGCGACGCGCACAGCGCGACCAGCGCCACCGCGGCTACCGCACAGGCAAACCGTGCCCGACGTCGCTCCCTGGTCCCCGCCATTCCCGTGGAGGAGCTCAGCCGGCGCCCCGCTTCTCTTCCTCGACGGTGCGCTCGGCCAGCGGATAGGCCTCGAGGCGCTGATCGGGAATCGGCTCGCCGCTATCCACCGAGATCCCGTAGGTCCCCGCCTCCAGGCGAGCCTCGGCACGCTCGAGGGCAGCGAGCTGCGCCTCGTAGTCCTG
>JBJMKM010000084.1:0-8498 GCA_045805825.1 Solirubrobacterales bacterium | reverse complement strand
GATCGCGCCCGCTTCCTACCCGCCGCTCTTGATGATCGCGATGGTCGCCCCGGAGGCGATCGGGTCGCCCTCCTTGACCGCCAGCTGCTCGACGACGCCGGCCTTGTGAGCGGTGATCTCGTTCTCCATCTTCATCGCCTCGATCACGCAGACGACGTCGCCGGACGAGACCTCCTGGCCCTCCTCGACCGGCACCTTGAATACGTTCCCCTGGAGCGGGGAGACGAGGTCGTTGCCGGATGCCGCAGCGCCGCCGCCCGCGCCGCCCGAGCGCTCGCGCCTGGGCGGTCGCTTCAGGCCCGGCCCCCCCGAGCCTCCGGCGGCCGCCACCGCGTCTCCTATCACCTTGACGTCGAAGAGCTTGCCGCCGACCTCGACCTTGTAGTCGCGCGAGACCATCTCGCCGTCCTGCTCAGGACCGCCCGCCGCGGCCTCCGCCTGCTCCTCCGGGGCGAGCGAGTTGAGCCAGTCGCGGTCACCGATCAGATCGCGGCCGGTTTCCCCGTTCGCCCATTGGTCCGTGGCGAGAAACGCCTTGTGGAACGGGATCAGGGTGGTGACGCCGCCGATCTCGTACTCATCCAGGGCTCGGAGCATGCGCCGCGTGGCGTGCTCGCGATCGACGTCCCAGGTGATCAGCTTCGCGACCATCGGGTCGTACATCGGCGTGACCTCGGAGCCCGCCTCGACACCGGAATCGACCCGCACCCCCGGCCCGGCCGGCTCGCGGTAGGTCGCGATCGTGCCCGGGGCCGGAGCGAAGTTCTTGTGCGCCGCCTCCGCGTTGATCCGACACTCGATCGCGTGGCCGCGCCACTCGACCTCGTCCTGTGAGATCGAGAGCGGCTCGCCGGCGGCGATCAGGATCTGCTCGCGGACGATGTCGATCCCCGTGACCATCTCGGTCACGCAGTGCTCGACCTGGACCCGCGTGTTCATCTCGAGGAAGAAGTAGTCCTCGCCGACCTGAAGCCCCTCGACGGTCCCCGCCGAGCGGTAGCCCACCGCCTCCGCCGCGTCCGTCGCGATCTTTCCGATCCGCTCCCGCATCTCCTCGTCGACGTGCGGGCCGGGCGACTCCTCGATCAGCTTCTGGTGGCGGCGCTGGACCGAGCAGTCGCGCTCGCCGAGGTGGATCACGTTGCCCTTCGAGTCCGCGAGGACCTGGACCTCGACGTGTCGCGGGTCCTCCATGTATCGCTCCAGGTAGACGGCCGGGTCGCTGAAGAACTTCTCGCCCTCGCGCGACGCGCCCTCGAAGGCCGACTCCAGCTCGTCCTCGCTCATCGCGACCCGGAAGCCCTTGCCCCCGCCTCCGCCGGCCGCCTTGCAGGCGATCGGATAGCCGATCTCCTTCGCCTGCTTCTTGGCCTCCTTGACGCTCTCAGCCGGCGATGTCGTTCCCGGAACGATCGGAACCCCGGCCTCCGACATCAGCTCCCGCGCCTTCGTCTTCGATCCCATCGCGTCGATCGCGCTGGCGGGCGGCCCGATGAAGACGACGCCGGCCTCCTCGCACGCCCTGGCGAAGTCGGCGTTCTCGGCGAGGAAGCCATAACCCGGGTGAACAGCCTGCGCCCCGGCCTTCTGAGCGGTGTCGATGAGCTTCTCGATGTTCAGATAGCTCTCGGCCGGCACCGCGGGGCCGAGCAGGTGCGCCTCGTCGGCCTCGGCGACGTGTGGAGTGTCGCGATCGGCCTCGGAATAGACCCCGACGGAGACGATCCCCATCTCCTTCAGCGTCCGCATGACGCGGATGGCGATCTCGCCCCGATTGGCGACCAGGACCTTCTCAAACATGGCGCGTGAGTCTATTTGGCCCGTATGCGCCCATACGCGGCGAAACTCGAGCTGGACCCCGGGGTATCGGTTCTCGTGGAGGAGCGACTGGACGACCCGGCGCCGGACGGCGATCTGCCGTCCACGCTCGCTTTCGTCCTTCTCTTTGTCCTCCCGGCCGGCTCGGCCGTCGGGCTGTTCGAGCTGCTCCGGGTGCTCCCGCGTGGCTTCCTCGTCGACGACGCCGGTGGGTTCATCGGCCTCCTGCTCGTGCCCGCGGCCGTGACAGCGCTCGTATCGCTCTGGGCGTGCAGGCGATGCGGGGTTGAGAAGGCGACGGCGTGGAGCATCGTCGCAGCGGCGTCGATGCTGGCGGCGGTGTGCAGCTTTTCGGCGATCATGGTGTTCGGGTTCGCCGGCATCGAGTCCAGCGATTGATGGAACTTCGCGGCGCTTACGCCGCCCGCAGGTGGCGCTCGGCCTCGCCCATCCAGATCACCTGATCGCGGCCGGGGCCCACGCCGACGAGGCGGATCGGGACGCCGACGTTCTCGGCGACGAACTCCAGGTAGTCGCGGGCTTCGGGCGGAAGCTCCGATTCGCTCCGGCAGGCGCCGATGTCGTCCTCGAAGCCGGGTAGCTCCTCGTACTCGGGTGCGGCGGCGTGCAACACCGACTGGTGGTAGGGGAGCTCGTCCAGGCGGGCGCCCTCGCTCGAGCGGTAGCGGACCGCGACGCGGATCGGGTCGATCCCGGCCAGGACGTCGAGCTTGGTGATCGCGAGCGCCGAGAGGGTGTTGAGCCGGGCCGCGTAGCGAAGAGCGACGAGGTCGATCCATCCCGTCCGGCGGTCGCGGCCGGTGGTGGTGCCGCGCTCACCGCCACGCTCGCGGATGAAGGCGCCTAGCTCGTCGTCGAGCTCGGTCGGGAAAGGGCCCGCGCCCACCCGGGTCGCGTAGGCCTTGGCCACACCCCAGACCTCGTCGATGTCGGCCGGGCCGATCCCCGCGCCCACGCATGCCGCTCCGGCGATCGGGTTCGACGAGGTGACGAACGGATAGGTCCCGTGGTCGAGATCGAGCAGCGTGCCCTGGGCACCCTCGAAGATCACCGTACGGCCCCCGTCGAGCGCCTCCCAGCACAGATGCGCGGTGTCGGCGATGAACGGCTCGAGGCGATGCCCGTAGCGGAGGTACTCCTCCGTCATCGCGTGGAGATCGAGGCGCGGGTCCTTGGCGAACGGGCGCAGCATCTGCTTCTTCGGCTCGAGCGCGGCCATGATCTTCTTGCGCAGGATCTTCGCGTCGAGGAGGTCCTGAACGCGGATCCCGAGGCGGGCCGCCTTGTCCGCGTAGCAGGGGCCGATCCCGCGCTTCGTGGTCCCGATCTCGAGCTTGCCGAGCTTGGCCTCGCCCGCCGTGTCGAGAAGCACGTGGTAGGGCATGATCAGGTGGGCGTTGGCCGAGATCCGCAGGCCGCTGATGTCGATGCGCCGGCGCCGCAGCCCCTCGAGCTCGCCGATGAGCACCCCGGGGTCGACGACGACACCGTTTCCGATCACGCAGGTCTTGCCCGGATAGAGGATCCCCGAGGGGATCAGGTGGAACTTGAACTCCTGGCCGTCGCGGACGATGGTGTGACCCGCGTTGTTGCCGCCCTGAAAGCGCACGACGACGTCGGCCTGCTCCGCGAGGAGGTCCGTGAGCTTTCCCTTGCCCTCATCCCCCCACTGGGCGCCGACTATGACGATCCCCGGCATGCGCGTTAGGTCGGTGACGTACGGCGCCGACGATGACATGTGCCGTTTTTCATAGGTGGACGATTATGAGGCGTCAGCGGGTCAGATCGCGTAACGCATGTCGTCGCCGAAGAGCGGCAGGGGATCACCGCAGATCTCCACCAGCCGCGAGACCGTACGCGGCCCGATCTGCTCCTCGAGGTCTTCCTGGCTCAGGTTCGTCGTCACGACGACCGACCGCTGCGTCTCATAGCGCTCGTTGATGATCGCGTAGAGCTGCTCCAGCACCCAGTCGCTGCGCTTCTCGACGCCGAGGTCGTCGATGTGGAGGAGGTCGACCTCGGTCAGCCGCTCGAAGAACTCGAGGTAGGACTGCTCGCCCGCCTCAGCGTCGTAGGTGCGGCGGATCCGCGACAGCAGGCGCGGAAGCGAATAGATCGCGACCGTGTGGCCCGCCTCGACGGCGGCCTTCGAGACGAGCATGGCGAGCGTCGTCTTACCCGTGCCGACGTCGCCCATGAGCCAAAGACCCTCGCCTTCGGCCAGGCGCTCATCGATCGAATCGACGAACTCCTTCACGGCCCGGTAGACGGGCGCCGTCGCCGGTTGGCGCTCCATGTTCGAGACGGGCGGGGCGTCGAAGCTCACCGTGCGGTACTTGCGCGGGATCGCCGAGGCAACCCCCCGCGCGCGGCGCTTGGCGGCCCGCCGCTCGCGGCACTCGCACGGACGGGCGACGTCCTCCGGCCCGAGGATCCACCCCGAGCCATCGCAGACTCCGAGCGGGCAGGACTGCTCGGCGTCCGTGCCCGCGGCCGCCAGGCGTACCGATCGCGGCTGGAAGCTCACGCCTCGTCGGCGAAGTCGTCGGCCAGATCCACGAGCGGCGGCCCCTCACCGGCCCGCTGCTCGATCCCGGGCTCGGCACCGCGCGCGCGATCCACGAACCGCGGGTACTGCTCCAGGAAGACCACCGGAACGTCCCCGGTGGGACCGTTGCGGTGTTTGGCGACGATGAGGTCGGCCTCGCTGGGATCGGCGTCCTCGTCGTACTTCGAGGCGCGATAGATGAAGACGACTACGTCGGCATCCTGCTCGATGCCGCCGGATTCGCGGAGATCGGAGAGCATCGGCCGCCCACCCGGGCGCTGCTCGGGAGCGCGCGAGAGCTGGGAGAGCCCGATGACGGGGACGTTCAGCTCGCGGGCGAGGATCTTCAATCCGCGGCTGAACTGGCTCACCTGCTCGACGCGGTTGGCCCTGGGGTCCTCCGCGCGCATCAGCTGCAGGTAGTCAACGATCACGAGGCCCAGGCCACCCTCGCTGGCCGCGAGGCGCCGCGCCTTGGCGCGCAGCTCCAGCAGGCTCAGGTCCGAGGAGTCGTCGAGCCACAGGGGGACCTTCTCGAGCTCGTTGCACGCCCTGACCACGCGCGGCCAGTCCCTGGAGGCGACGTTGCCCTTGCGCAGCTTGTCGTTCGGGATGCGCGACCGGCATGCGATGAAGCGGTGAGCGAGCTCCGCCTCCGACATCTCGAGGCTGAAGAAGGCGACCGGCTTGTTGTACTTCGACGCGACGTTCTCGGCGATGTTGCAGACGAGGGCAGACTTTCCCAGCGAGGGGCGGGCGGCGACCACGATCAGGTTGCCGGGCTGGAATCCGCCCAGCTTCGCGTCGAGGTCGCGGAAGCCCGAAGGCGTGCCCGTGATGTCCGTGTCGCCGCTGGCGAGCTTCTCGAGCCGGTCGATCTCATCGCCCAGAACCTCCGCGACCCGCCGGAAGTCACTGGCACGCTCCTCGTGGGCAACCTTGAAGAGCAGGCTCTCGGCGCGCTCGACGAGCTGGGATGGCTCGCCCTCGCGCTCGTGGACGGACTTCTGGATCCGCTGCGAGGTGGCGAGGAGCCGGCGGAGCAGAGAGTTCTGCTTGACGATCTGCGCGTAGTGCCGCGCGTTCCCCGGCACCGGGACAGTTGACGCGAGCTCGGATACCGCCTCTTTGCCTCCGGCCTCGGCGAGGTCGCCGTGCTGCGCCAGGTACTCGGAGACGGTGAGCGCGTCCACCGGCTCGCCCTGCTCGTAGAGGCCGGTGACGGCACGGAACACGATCCGGTGGCGCTCGCGGTAGAAGTCCTCGTCGTGGAGGCGGACGTCGAGAATCACCGGGGCGATCGCGCCCTCGGAGACCATCATCGCCCCCAGAACGGAGGATTCTGCCTCGAGGTTCTGGGGTGGGACGTGGGTCTCTGCGGTGGCCATTCGGGGGTCCTGGTTGTTGGTTCCGGAGCGCATGCGCTCCGACAATTAGAGGGACCGGGGCGGACGATCTCGCCCCATTCCTCCCCCATCCGCGATTAACGCACAGCGCCGTCAGAGCCGCACGGGCACTTCCCGCAAATGCGGCACGAAAGAAGTTGAAGGCGGGGTTACTTCTCTTCGGCGACGATCGTCTTGATTCGCGCCGTCGCGCCGCCCGAGAGCTCGACCTCGATCATGTAGGTGCCGACCTCGCGGATCGGGTCCTCGAGCTGGATCTTCTTGCGATCGATCCGCAGGCCTCGCGCCTCGTTGATCGCATCGGCGATCTCCTTGGTCGTCACCGAGCCGTAGAGCTTTCCGTCCTCGCCCGCGCGGTGCTGGATCGTGAGCACGGTCTTGGAGAGAAGCGCCGCCGTCTCGCCGGCGCGCTCTGCCGCCTCCCGAGCCGCGCGCTCCGCGGCCTCCTGGCGGCGCCGCGCGTCCTCGAGCGACGCGGCGGTCGCCGGCTGCGCGAGCTTTCGCGGCTGGAGATAGTTCCGCAGATAGCCGGACGAGACGTCCACCGCCTCACCGGCCTTGCCGAGGTCATCGACGTCCTTGAGGAGGATCGCCTGCGCCATCGCGAGGTCCGCTTACCGCTCCCCCACGTAGGGGAGAAGCGCGATCTCGCGGGCCCGCTTGACGGCGAGCGCGAGCTGCTGCTGGTGGCGGCGCGAGAGGCCGGTGACACGGCGGGAGCGGATCTTGCCGCGGTCGGAGATGAATCGCCGGATCGTGTTCAGGTCCTTGTAGTCGATGTGATCGACGTTGATCCGCGTGTACTTGCGCGGACGGAACCTGTCCGACCTGCCTGGGCGCCGGCGGCCCCCGCTGGGCGCACCGGGACCCGCCGACGCATTTCGCTGCCGGCGCGCCATCAGTCGGTTTCGTAGACGGTTGCTTCAGTCATCACATCGCACGCGCGCCGCCCATCGAACGGGGGCGGCGCGAGAGAGCGCATGATAGCCGGGGCGCGCGAAAACGCGCCCTCGGCTCGGTGGGAATGCGCCTGTCTAGAAGGGGATGTCGTCGCTGGCCGAGCTGGCACCGACGGGTGCTGCCTGCTCGAAGTCGGACGTGTCCGCCGGGACGTCGGACTGGGCCGTGATCCCGTTGCCCTGCGGAGCTCCGCCGCCCTCGCGACTGCCCAGGAACTGGACCGATTCCGCGACGATGGAAACGCTCTGGCGCTTGTTTCCGTCAGTCGTCTCCCACTCGCGCCAGTCGAGGCGGCCGTCGACCGCGACTGGCCGGCCCTTCGAGAGATAGGTCGCGCAGTTCTCGCCCTGGGCGCCCCAGACGGTGACGTCGAAGTAGTTGGGCTTGTCCTCCCAGTCGCCGTTTGCGTTCTTGCGCCGGCTGTTGACCGCCACCCGGAGATTGCAGACCGCCGTCCCGCCCTGGGTATGCCTGAGCTCGGGATCCTTCGTCAGGTTGCCCGTGATCGTGACTCTGTTGATGTTCGTGGCCGCCACTTAAATCAGCACCTTCCTCGATTCGTTTGTCGGTTCCTCAGTCTAAGGACGGAGGCGGCGCGTTCTCTCCCCCCGGACGCACAGGAAGACGCAACTAGCGGCTTTAGATCCGCAGCGAAACGGCTAGCTGGCCGGCTCTGAGCCGGACTCGGCGGGAGTCTCGGCGGTTGCCTCGTCCGCGTCCGCGTCGGCGGGCTCTGGAGCGGCCTCGGCCGGCTCGGGTGCGGCGGCTGCCGGTGCCGACGGGCCCTCCTCGGGCGCGGACTCGGTGTCCTCGTCGGCCGTGGGCGCGGTCCCCTCGGCGTCCGTGGGCGCTGTCTGGGCCTCGGTCGCAGGAGTTGCTGCGGGAGCCTCTCCGCGTCGCGGGCCGCGCTGCGGCGGACCCGCGGAGGTGCCCATGGCGGGCGGAGGAACGATCGCGGGCGAGCTCGGATCGACCTTGAAGATCCGGAAGCGCAGCACGCCGTCGGCGATCCGGAGGTTGTGGCTCAGGTCGTCGAGTACTCCGCCCTCGCCCTCGAACCGAAACAGCCTGTAGTCGGCCTCGGTCCGCTGGCGGATCTCGTAGGCCATTTTCCGCATCCCCCACGAAGCGTCGTGCTTGAGGGTGCCGGCGGACTCGATCCGCTTGCGCGTCTCGTCCGTGATCTCGTCGCGTCGCTCGTCCGGAACGTCCGGATCCAGCATGAGGACGAGCTCGTATTCGGTGTCCGTTGCCGTGGCCAAACCGGCGGACGACTATAGCGCCCGGGGGGCAGCGCGCCCGTGGCCGGGGTTCGAAGCCGTAGATGGGCAAGGGCACGCGAATCCGCTGGCAGAACGTGGCGAAGCTGGGCGCCGGCATCGTCGCGTGCATCGCGCTGGTGGCGGGTCTGCCGGCGCTGCTCGAGCGCCCGAAGCCACCACCCCTGCCGGCGGATGTCGGCCTGATGCACGTCGCAGACCGCTCCCCGGCGGCGAGCCTCAGCGCGTCGCGAGCAGCCTCTCATCGGCATCGCTCCACACCAGGCCATGAGCGCCACGAAGACGCCCGATCGCGCCAGGAGCGGCCTCCGGAGCCCGAGCGGCGCCCGCGGTCCCCCCGGTCGTCAGCGCCGCAGCCTGACCACCACGAAGCTCCCCGCACGCCTCAACCCACGCCCGTCGCAGCACCTACGCCTTCTCCGCCGCCCACCCCGGCGCCGGCGCCGGGCGACGCCCCGCCGCCGC
>JBJMKM010000083.1:0-5546 GCA_045805825.1 Solirubrobacterales bacterium | reverse complement strand
GGATTCGTTGAGTCCTCCCGCGCTGAACCACGGCAGGGACAGGAACCCGAAGAGCAGCAGGCCACCGAGCCCTGCGGCGAGCCGACCTTGTCCAACCCGTTTGGCTTCCATCTCTCCCCTTCCGGTGTGGCTTGCCTGAGCGCTGAGAAGCGTCTCACACCCGGAGGAGGTCAAAAACGAAATAAGCTCATCCGCATGGGGATCATCGGTACGGCGAGCGAGCGCCAGCACCCGCATCCGCCGGGCCGGGCGGACGATCTGGGCGAGATCGAGCTGCCCGACCAGGAGGGTGCCCAGCACCGGCTGGGCGAGTACTGGAAGGACGGCCCGGCGGTCCTCGTCTGGCTCCGGCACTACGGCTGAACGTACTGCCGCCAACACGCGGTGCAGTTGCACCGCGAGCGAGAGGCCCTCGAGGAGACCGGCGCCGGCCTCGTGTTGATCGGGCAGGCCACTCCCCGCCATGCGGCCCACTTCCGGCGGCGCCAGGACATCGACCTCCCAGTGCTCGCCGACGAAAAGCGTGAGAGCTACAAGGCGGCCGGCGCCAAGGTCGCCACGCTCAGCGAGCTACTCGGACCGAAGGTGGCCGCGAAGGGCTTGGTCAGCTCCCTGCGCTCGCGCCAGCCGCAGGGACGCACCATCGGCCATCCTGCCCAATTGGGCGGCACGATGATCGTGCGGCCCGACGGCTCCGTCCCGTGGTCGCACATGTCCGAGGACGCGAGCGACAACGCGTCGCCGGCGGAGATCCTCGCGGCGATCCGCGAGGCCTGACGCTAACGACCGGCCGAAGCCTCGAGCTGTCGCCGCGCCTTGAGGACCGCGGGGACCGAGCATCCGAGGGACTTCGCGATCTCCCCGTTGGTGCGCTCGGGATCGCGCTCGATCTCGAAGTCGATGCGACCCCTCGCTCGCAGCTTGGCGCGATCCTCGCGATTCATGTCGGGATCGGCCCGGCGGTAGGCGGCATCGGCCGCGCGGTCACGACGGCACGTCAGGCAATGCGTGTCCCCGGCCTCGACGCTCCAGCCGGCCGGTGGCCCGTTCGGCTCGTGGCCGGGCAGGTAGCGGATCGCGACGCCGCAGCGGCCGCAGGTCCAATTGGGGGCGGGGCTCTTGGTGGCGGCGGTCATCGGTCGAACTCGCGGGAGAGCCCGAGGCCGGCGGCGATGCGTCGCATCTCACCGGTCTGATCGGGCATCACGAAACTGACGCCGGTCCCGTCGCGGCCGGCGCGAGCGGTGCGCCCGACCCGGTGCACGTAGGCATCGCGGTCCCCGGGGGCGTCGAAGTTGACGACGTGGGTGATGTCGTCGACGTCGATCCCACGTGCCGCGACGTCTGTCGCGACGAGCGTGTCGACGTCTCCCCGCGCGAATCGCGAGAGCGCCTTCTGGCGCTGCGGCTGGGACTTGTTGCCGTGCATCGCAACCGCCGGCAGGCGGCGCTTGCCGAGCCGCTTGACGAGCCGGTCCGCTCCCCGCTTCGTGCGTACGAAGACCAGCGTCCGGCCTCGATCGGGATCCCGGAGCTCGTCGACGAGAGCGTCGACCTTCGCCTCGTGGGGAAGGTGGACGAAACGGTGGCGCACCTCGCCGACATCGTCGACGTGCGGCTCGTGGACGTGGCGCCGGGCGTCGCGCGTGTAACTGCGGGCGAGCTTGCCCGCGGCGGCCTCCAGCGTCGCCGACGCAAACAGAGTCTGGCGATCCGACGGCGTGCGGCCGACGATCCGGTCCACGGTGGGCTTGAAGCCCATGTCGAGCATCCGGTCCGCCTCGTCGATCACCAGGATGCGAACGCGACCGAGGCCGATGGCGCGGCGGTTCAACAGGTCCTCGAGGCGCCCCGGCGTGGCAACGATGATGTCCGCGCGGGCTGCGCGCTTCGCTTGCTTCTCGAGGCCGACGCCTCCGTAGACCTCAGCGACGGCGAGGTTGCGACTCCTTGCGAGATCGCGAAGCTCCTCCACGATCTGGATCGCCAGCTCGCGGGTGGGCACCAGGACGAGTGCCGCCGGTCTGGGACCGCCCGGCTTCAGGCGCTCGACGATCGGTACGCCGAATGCGAGTGTCTTGCCAGACCCGGTGGGCGACTGCACGAGCACGTCGCGGCCCGCGAGCGCGTCCTGGATGACCAGCTTCTGGATTGGGAAGGGCGCGACGATGCCGCGCTTTTGGAGCGCGTCCGCAACGGGACGCGATACGCCGAGATCGGCGAAAGACATGTGGTGCAACTCCTCTGTGAGTGGTGGGAATCCAGAAACCCGGACGCACTCGGAGTGCACGGAAAGACGGAACTCCTCGGGGGCCACGGTGGCCTCCCGACGTCGATGACGGTAGCAGGATGGCGAGCCCGCGCAGCGCGCCTGCACCGATTTTCCCTGCTCCTGGGCTTGTTCACAAGGGCACGAGTACACTCGGTGGACCACGCCGGTTGGGTCTCCGCCTCCCCTCTGCCCTCTCCATCCCCCGGCTCCACGTGAGGAGAGGTAAGGGGTAACTATGAGTGATCTGCAGGAGTCCGGGAGCAGCGGCGAGGCGACCTCGGACCAGATCGCCCGGTCGCTCGGATCGGTTTGGGAGCGCTTTGCGGGGCAGCGCCCGAAGTCCACGAGCGTTGAGGTCGAGAAGAACCGGATCACGTGCGTGATCGAGGAGGGCTCACCCGAGCCGCCGAGCGACGAGGAGGCCGAGACCAGCGGAGAACCCACCCTCTCGCCCGACTCGGCCAGCTTCAACTACAACGCGACCGCGGTGGTCACCAGGGCCACCGGGCGACGGGTCATCGCCTTCATCCCGAAGCGCAACAAGAAGGCGCAGACCTCGACCCAGACATTCATCCTGGACCAGCCGCGCCAGCGGTTCTAGCGGCGCTCGAGCACAATGCGGTAGTGGTCCAGCAGCTCGCGCTGGAAGCAGACGCTGTTGGCGCTCACCCCCGAGGTGAAGGCGAGCCTGAAATCGGCGCTTCGCAGCCAGCGCGGTAGGAGCTGGAGCTTGAGCAGTGCCTTCCTGAGACTGGGCGCCGCGAATCGCTTGCGCCACTGGCGGATCGTCTCGATGTAGTCGAGCCGACCGCTCACGCTTGACGCGAGGCGGAACCGGGGCTCGGCGCTGCTGATCACCTGCTCGGATCCGAAGGGCAGCCACGACCCCGGGAACTGACGTCCCATGAGGGCCAGGTACCACCCGTCCGACTCGCGCGGGGCCTCGATGTCGATCTCGTCGATCGGAATCATGTTGCGCCCGAACACCATCGTCTGCAGGTAGACGCGGGCCCCCTCCGGCAGCAGGCCCGCAATCGACTCGAACAAGCTGCGGTAGATCTCCTCCTGCCGCCCGGCGCGGTAGTCCTCCGGGGAACAGAAGTGCTCGAAGGCTCCGAGACTGGCGACGGCGTCGAACGGACCGAACGTCTCACGCCTGACCGCTCGAGCATCCAGGATGTGGACGTCGAGCCCGTGGCTACGGCAGGCCGCCGCCTGCGCGGAGGACAGCGTGACGCCGATGCCCGTCGCCCGGCGCCGGCGGATGAAGTCCAGCAGTGGTCCCCATCCACAGCCCAGGTCGAGCACACGGCGACCCTCGGCGATCCCGATCTCCTCGGCCACGTACTCGTGTTTTCGCCGCTGGGCATCCTCGAGGCTCATCGAGAAGTCGCCGTCGTACTTCGCGCCGCTGAAGTCCGCGAGCTCGCCCAGGCTCGCCCTGAAAACGCGATCGATGAGCGAGTATGTGAACTCGAGGTCCTCGCGGTCTGCCACGTCCGCCTAGCGAAGAGAGGTGTCCGTCGACAGGGCTCCGACTCCGGGTGTGCGCGCCTCCGCAAAGGTGACAAGGCGCCCGCGGTCCTCGTCCCAGAGCTTGAAGCGCACCGCGCGCAGACCATCCCATAGCGACAGGGTCGGCACCTCGTGAAAGATGGCGTTCTCGTCGTGTGCGCGCTGGAGGTTGTAGTTGGGAATGCGCGTGCTCAGGTGATGGACGTGGTGAAGCCCGATGTTGCCGGTGAAGAACTGAAGGACCCTGGGGAGCTTCAGGTACGAGCTTCCGCGAAGTGCGGCGTCGTCGTAGGCCCAGCCCCCTGAGCTCGCCCAGTAGGTGTCCTCGAACTGGTGCTGGACGTAGAAGAGCCATACGCCCACCGCCCCCGCGAGCCAGACCGTTGGGGCCTCCACGAGCAGGAACTCGCGCCACCCGACCAGCCAGCAAAGGCCGGCGATCACCGCTGCCAGGACGATGTCCGTGGCGATGATGCTGCGGCGGATGCGCTTGCGGGCGTCCGCCGCGGGCCAGCGCGGAGAGAGGATCATCGCGTAGAGCGGGCCGACGCCGAACATCACCAGCGGATTCCGGAAGAGCCTGTACTTGAGCCGTCCCAGCCACGGCAGGCTCCGATACTCCTCGACGGTCAGAGTCTTGACGTCGCCAACCCCCCGGCGATCGAGATCCCCGGCGGTGGCGTGGTGGACGGCGTGCTCGTGGCGCCAGCTCTCAAAGGGGGTGAACACCAGTAGTCCGCAGATCGTTCCGATCCACCTGTTGGCCCGCCGGGATCGCATGAAGGAGCCGTGACCGCAGTCGTGGAAGACGATGTAGGTGCGAACGAGGAACCCCGCCGCCGGGATGGCAAGCGCGAGCGTGAGGAAGTAGGAGACGTCCAGCGCGAAGTACATCAGCACCGAGAGCGCCAGGTAGGGGACGACGGACGTGGCCAGGTCCAACACACCTCTGCCGAGATGCGGCCGGGCGTAGAGAGCCACCTCGGTTCGGCCCAACGGATGCCCGCCGATGCCGCCCGATGGTTTGCTCGCTGCGGTCGATTCTGCGCTGTTGCTCATGCTCCTCCTGCCTGTTGGGCCTTCCTCGCGGAGGGCCGTTGGTCAGGCGGAGGCCAAGCAAACTGGCGAGGCAGTGCTGGGCTGTCTAGTCAGGCCGTTTCAGCGCCCGTCTGACTATCCAACGACTGTTCAGCCTACTGGAGGCTCGCGAACCAGCCTCGTCCACCGCTACCCTTTGCGTGGGTCGATCAACCGTTCGACCAAAAGTCAGTGCCCCGCGTTTCCGCCGTTGTTGCTTTTTGAGCACCCTCCGCGTCTCGCAGTGCACATATCCCGGAGGGGAAAGAAATGGCAACAGGAACCGTTAAGTGGTTCAACGACGAGAAGGGCTTCGGCTTCATCACCCCTGATGACGGCTCGAAGGACCTCTTCGTCCACCAGAGCGCTATCGCCGGCGAAGGTTTTCGCTCGCTGAGCGAGGGCGCCAAGGTCTCCTTTGATGCCGAGGAAGGCGACAAGGGGCCTCGCGCGGTCAACGTTCAGACCGTTTCGGTACGCCGCACCGGGATACGGGGGGGCCGCTGCGCGGATCCGCCACTTCCCACCCACCTCCCCGAGAGCTGCGCTACTTCCGCTTCTTGCGGGAGCGGTCTTGAGGTGGATTCTCGCGACGCTCTTTGGGCGTCATCTGCCTGATCGTCAGGCTGCCGTCCTTCACCTGCTCGTCGATGAGCGCAAGCCGCTCCTCGCGGCGCTTCTG
>JBJMKM010000082.1:0-13371 GCA_045805825.1 Solirubrobacterales bacterium | reverse complement strand
CTCGTCGAACAGCGTCGGGCCGAGGAAGTAGCCCTCGCCGTCCTCTCCCCGGCCGTCCACGATCAGGCGCGCGCCCTCCTTCTCGCCCAGCTGGATGTAGCCGGAGATGCGGTCGCGGGCCTCGGCCGTGGTCACCGGCGTGACCGCGGTGTCGGCGTCGGTGCCGGGCTCGTCGCCGGGGGCGATGTGGGCGTCGCGGGCCATCTGGGCCAGCCCCTCGCGCAGCTCTTCGCCGATCCCGCCCACGCCGACGGCCACCGAGCCAGCCAGGCAGCGCTGCCCGGCGTTCGAGAACGCGGACGCGAACACCCCGCGGACGGCCTGGTCGATGTCCGCGTCCGGCATCACGATCATGTGGTTCTTGGCGCCCGCCAGCGCCTGCACCCGCTTGCCGCGGAGCCCGGACCGCTCGTAGACCTTGCGGGCCACCGGTGCCGAGCCCACGAAAGAGATCGCGCGCACCGCCTGGTGGTCGATCAGCGCCTCCACCGCCTCCTGGGCCCCGTGCACCACGTTCAGCACGCCGTCGGGGAAGCCCGCCTCGGCGAACAACTCGGCCAGCCGGTTGGCGGTCAGCGGCGTGCGCTGGGAGGGCTTCATCACCATGGTGTTCCCGGCCGCCACGGCCAGGGGCGCGAACCACAGCGGGATCATCGCCGGGAAGTTGAACGGGGTGATCGCCGCGACCACTCCGACGGGCTGGCGGAACAACTCCACGTCCACGCCGCCCGCAACGCCCTCCAGGTTCTCGCCCTTCAGCAGGTGGGGAATCGCGCAGGCGGCCTCGACTGACTCGATCCCGCGTGTCACCTCGCCCCGGGCGTCGTCGATCGTCTTGCCCATGTCCTCCGTGACGAGGCGGGCGAGGTCCTCACGGCGCTCCAAGAGCGCGGTCCTGAGGCTCATGATCGCCCTGGCACGCCGTTGCGGCGGCACGTTGCGCCATTCCGCCTGCGCGGCGCGGGCGGCGCCCACGGCGGCGTCGACTTCCGCCTCGCCGCTGAGCGGTACGAGTGCGGAGATCTCGCCGCTGACCGGATCACGGTCCTCGAGCGTTTCGGCGACCGAGGCCGCCTGCCAGCTGCCGGCGACGTAGTTGCGAAGCCTCCGAACCTCCTCCGCGGCGGCTGCAGGTTGGGTCTCGGACGCGGTCGTGACGGGCTTCATCTCCCGATCCCTCCTCCTATGGACATCCGAAGCGATGCTACCGGGGCAGTGCCCGCCCCTCCCGCCGTGAAAGACTTTCCCGCCATGAGCGACGAGTGGCGCGTGGAGGTGGAGCTGGAAGACGAGGGCCATGGCCTGACTTTGGGCGACCGACTGCGCTCGCTCGACCTCGACGACGAGGCACGCAACCGTCTCGGCGAGCGGGTGATCGTCACGCGCGACGGCTCGCGGATGTTCCTGTACACCGGCAGCGAACAGACGGCGCGCGAGGCCGAGCGGGTGGCGAAGGAACTGGCCTCAGAGGACAAGCTCGAGGCGAAGACACAGATCACGCGATGGCATCCCGACGAGGAGGAGTGGCTCGACCCATCCACACCGATCCCGCAGAACGAGGTGGGTCGGGTCGCCGAGCACCGCGAGCATGAGGCTCGGGAGGAGCGCGAGACGGAGGCCACCGGGCGCGGTGAGTGGGAGCTTCGGGTCGACCTCGACTCGCTGGGAGACACCCGCGAGCTGTCCTCACGCCTCGCCGAGCAGGGCATAAGCCACCACCGCCGGTGGAAGCACCTGCTCGTACCGGCCGCGACCGAGGAGCACGCGGCGGAGCTGGCGGATCGGGTGCGTGAGATGGCGGCGGGGGAACCGGACATGCACGTCGAGCCCGCTCCCGGCAGCTTGCCCCACCCGGCGTTCGTGGTCATCGGCGGCCGCGCGCCGGGAATCGCTCGCGACCTGGGCCTGTAGCCGGGAACGAGCTCAGCCGCCGGCACCGCCGGGGGCAGGCGGCACCGGCGCCGTGCCCATGACGTCCGCGCCCTCCTGCTGCGGCCGCACCGCGGCCATGCGCTCCGCGCGCCGCTGCTGCAGCACCGTGAAGCCCATGGCGATCAGCGTGACCGAGAAGAGGATTGTCGCGACCGCGTTGACCTCGACTGGGATCCCGCGCTGGGCGGCGCCGAAGATGTAGAGGGGGAACGTGACCGTCGTTCCCGAGTTGAAGTTGGAGACGACGAAGTCGTCGATGGAGAGGGCGAACGCCAGAAGGGCGGCGGCGAGGACCCCCGGGAAGATCAATGGGAACGTGACCCTCCAGAACGTTTGCAGTGCGTTGGCGCCGAGGTCCTGGGCCGCCTCCTCGAGGCTGCGGTCGAAACCGATCAGACGCGAGCGCACCACGACCACGACGAAGCTGATGCAGAACATGACGTGCGCGATCAGCAGCGTGCTGAATCCGAGGGTCGGGGTGCCGAGGATCAGGAAGAAGGACAGGAGCGACGCTCCCATCACGATTTCGGGCGTCGCCATCGGGATGACGATCAGGAAGTTCGTGGTCCGGCGACCGAAGAACTCAAAGCGCACCAGGGCCAGGGCCATGAAGGTCCCGATCAGAGTGGAGATGAGGGTGGCCAGCGCCGCGAGCCTCAGGCTGGTGAGGAGGGCGGAGTTGAGCTCCGGAATGCTGAAGACCGTTTTCCAGTGGTCGAACGTGAAGCCGACCCAGGTGAAGTTGTATTTCCCGGCTGGATCGTTGAACGAGAACAGGATGATGATCGCGATCGGGATCAGGAGGTAGGCGATCACGAGGGCGGCGAAGATGTTGACCGCGTGCTCGCGAAGCCAGTCCCACGCACGACGCAGGGCCGACTCGCGCCGAACGTAGGCTGGCGCGGCGGCGGTTCCGGCCTCCATTCTCAGCACCCCCTCGGCGGGCTCATCGGGCCACCGCCTCTTCGCCCATCAGAGACTCAGAGCCGGCGAACCGGATGTAGATGAAGACGATGAGCATGATCACCGCCATGAGCACGAACGACAGGGCCGCGGCGGCGGGGTAGTCGCGGTTGGTCAGGTAGAGGCCCTGGATGACGTTCCCGATCATCTTGTTGTTGGTCCCGCCGAGGAAGAACGCATTGACGTAGTCGCCGGCCGCCGGGATGAACGTGAGCAGGGTGCCGGCGATGACTCCGGGCGCGGAGAGTGGAAGGGTCACTCTCACGAACGTTGCCCGCGACGAGGCGTAGAGGTCCTTCCCGGCCTCGATCAGCCTGGGGTCGATCCGCTCCAGGCTCGCGTAGATCGGCAGCACCATGAACGGCAGGAAGTTGTAGGTGATGCCCGCGATGACGGCCCCGGCCGTCGCGAGGACGTGCCCCGCAGGCGCAAGCCCCACCGTTTCGAGCACGCTCGTCACCGGGCTCTGGTCGGAGAGGATCGTCTCCCAGGCGATCGTCCTGATCAGATAGGTCGTGAAGAACGGCGCGATGACGGCGAAGAGCATCGCGTTCTTCCACCTACCGCCCCGGAAGGCGATCGCGTAGGCCAGCGGGTAGCCGATGAGGAGGGCGATGACCGTCGCGGCGCCGGCGTACTCGAACGCGCGGATGAACGGGTCCTTGTAGAGGGACAGCGCGTCGCCGTAATTGGACCATTGCCAGGTGAACTGGAAGCCGGTCTCGAGCGTCCCGGAGTCCAGGGAAAGCCGCGCCATGTAGTACATCGGCACGACGAAGAAGACGATCAGCCAGAACGCCCCTGGGAACAGGAGCAGGTACGGCGTCAGGCGGCGGCGGACGGTCGCCATCTACTGGATCCGATCCATCCGCCGCCGCCTGTCCGAGGTCAGCCGTTCACCACCGCGTTGAAGGCCTGCGTGATCTTGGTCTCCTCTTCCCCCGTGATCGTCGGCGCCGCGTCGCACTTGGCGGTGAACTGCTCGCTGGGGAAGATGAGCTCGCTCTTCGCCGCCGTCGGATCCTGCTTCTGGAGGATCTCCTTCACGCCCTCGACCGGACTGACGTAGTAGTTGTAGTCCGTGATCTGCGCCTGGTTCTTTGGGTCGTAGACGTAGTTCATCCACGCCTCCGCAGCCGTCGGATTCGGCGCACCCACGGGGATCACCATGTTGTCGGACCACAGCATGCAGCCCTCGGTGGGCATCACGAACTTGATGTCCGGGTTGTCGGCCTGGAGCTGGATCGCGTCTCCGGACCACCCGATCACGGCATCGACGTCGCCGCTCGTCAGGTCGCGGGCGTAGTCGTTGCCGGTGAAGCGCCGGATCTGGCCCGAGTCGGCCGCCTCGCCGATCTTGTCGATCGCATCGAGCCAGTCCTGCTCGGTCGCCTTGCTCAAGTCGACACCCTGACACTTCATGACCAGCGGCACGGTGTCGCGCATCTCGGTGAGCATCTCGACCTTGCCCTTGTACTTCGGGTCGAAGAGGTCGCAGATCGACTTGATGTCGGGCGCGAGGTCCGTGCGGACGATCAGACCCGTCATCCCGCTCTGCCATGGCACGGCGAAGTCGTTATTCGGATCGAACGGCCGGCCCTTCAGATTGGCCGTGATGTTCTTCTCGACGTTCGGGATCGCCGCCTTGTCCAGGTTCTGGACGTAGCCCAGGTCGTACATCTTCTTGGCCATCCAGTCGGTCACCACGACGATCGAGCGGTCTCCCGACTCCCCCTTGTCGAGTAGCGGTTGCAGCTTCGAGAAGAACTCCTGGTTGTCGTTGACGTCCTCGATGTACTTCACCTGGACGCCGGTCGCCTTCTCGAAGTCGGGCACCGTCTGCTTGTCGATGTAGAGCGGCCAGTTCGAAATCGTGAGATCTCCGCTCGGCTTGCCCGAGACCGTCACGGTCTCGACGCTCGCGCTGCTGCCGCCACCGCCCTCGACTCCGCCGCCTCCGCAGGCTGCGATCGCCAGGCTCGCAGCGAGCGCCAGCGCCGCGGCGAACAAGAGCCTCAATCCCTGGACCCGGCCGCTCGAGCGGCCGGAGCCATCCTTCCTATCCCATGCGTTGAGCATCTCTGCGTTCGCCTCCTCGGCAACTCTTGCCGTTGGTTGTCATTGCAAGCTCGTTCATGCCGCCACCGTCTCCTCGACACCAGCGGTCTGGATCCTCGATTCGCGCACCACATGCATGTGCTCGGGCTCCCAGCTCAGCCGCACTGGCGCCCCGCCCCCGGGCAGACGCGCGCGCTCGGCCTCGCTGGCGTTCGGCACCAGCACGGTCATGGTGACATCGCCTGGAAGGCTCACCTCGATCTGGGTCGCGGTGCCGAGGTAGATGGAGCTCTGCACCACTCCCTCGACACCCGGCAGCCCATCGGAAGCGCCCGCCGACGCCGGCGAGATCCGCAGCTTCTCCGGTCGCACGACCGCGTGGCAGCGCTCGCCACTTGGGATGCCGTCGACGCTCGCCTCCACCTCGAGACCCGTGTCCAGCTTGACCCTGCCCTGCCCCCCGCTCGCCGACGTGACCGTGCCGGGCATCAGGTTGGAGACGCCGATGAACCCGGCGACGAAGGTGGTGCGCGGCCGCTCGTAGACGTTCTCCGGCGAATCGACCTGCTCGACGACGCCGTTCGACATCACCGCGATGCGGTCGGACATCGTCAATGCCTCCTCCTGGTCGTGAGTCACGTAAACGAACGTGATGCCCACGTCTCGCTGGATCCCCTTCAGCTCGAGCTGAAGCCCCTTGCGCAGCTTCAAGTCCAGGGCGCCGAGGGGCTCGTCGAGGAGAAGCACCTTGGGTAGGTTGACCAGGGCGCGAGCAAGGGCCACGCGCTGCTGTTGCCCACCGGAGAGCTGATTGGGCTTGCGATTGATCTCGCCCGCCAACCCGACGCGTTCGAGCTCCGCCTCGACGCGCTTGGAGATCTCGTCCTTCGCAACCTTCTTTCGGCGGAGCCCGAACGCAACGTTGTCCCTGACGCTCAGATGCGGGAACAGGGCGTAACTCTGAAAGACCGTGTTCGTCGGCCGCTTGTAGGAGGGCAGTCCGGCGACGTCCTCGCCCTCGATCAGGATGCGGCCGGTCGTCGGCTGCTCGAACCCCGCGATCATCCGCAGGGTCGTCGTCTTGCCGCAGCCGCTGGGCCCGAGGAGGGTGAAGAACTCGCCGCGGCCGAAGTCGAGGCTGAGCTCGCGCACGGCAACGAGGTCGCCGAAGTGCTTGCTCACCCCCTCGAGCCGAACCGTTGGCTCAGCGGGCATCCCGGGTCGCTCTCGCTCGCTGCCCGCGCCGGAATCCAAGTTGCCCATCCTCCGTTCCCATTGAGGGGTAGTGCCGCCGTGTAGTGCGTGTCGTCGGAAAACTAACCGCTCAGGCCAAGGAGCCTATGCATAAGGCGGGGGACTGGCAAGGGGCGGAATCCCCAAAACGTCCAAAAGTGGTTATGCGGTTCGTACAAAAGCCCGGTAGGATCTTTAAACCTAGTCCCGCTTGTGTGGTTCGCCCGAGCCAGATACGGTTATACGGAACGTCGATATAGGGTGGACACCAAGTCGCAGGACGACGAGGAGGAGGAGTAGATGGCAACCACCAGCGCAACGGTTACGGCGACCGAGAGCGGTCTCCAGGACCTAGCCAAGCGCCACCTCTGGATGCACTTCACGCGCCATGGGGCTTATGACGACGCCGACGTGCCGATCATCGTCCGCGGCGAGGGTCCCTACGTCTGGGACGAGAAGGGCACCCGCTACCTCGACGGGCTCTCCGCACTCTTCTGCGTCAACGCCGGCCATGGTCGCACCGAGCTGGGAGACGCGGCCGCGCGCCAGGTCGCCGAGCTCGACTTCTACACGCTGTGGAGCTACGCGCACCCCGGCGCGATCGAGCTCGCCTCACGGATCGCCTCGCTAGCCCCCGCGGACCTCAATCGCGTCTTCTTCACGAACAGCGGCTCCGAGGCTGTCGAGTCCGCGATCAAGCTCGCGCGCGCCTACCACCAGCGGACCGGCCACCCGCGAAAGACCAAGTTCATAACTCGCGAGGTCGCCTACCACGGCACCACCCTCGGCGCACTCGCCGCGACCGGCATCTCCGCGCTTCGCCAGGAGTTCGAGCCGCTCGTCCCAGGTGGCCACCAGGTCCCGAACACCAACAGCTACCACTGGCCGGCCGACCGCGACCCGCTCTGGGCCGCGGACCAGATCGAGGAGAAGATCCTCTACGAGCACCCCGACACGGTCGCCGCGGTGATCCTCGAGCCGCTCCAGAACGCCGGCGGCTGCATCCCGCCCCAGGAGGGCTACTTCCAGCGCGTGCGCGAGATCTGCGATCGCCACGATGTGCTCCTCGTCTCCGACGAGGTGATCTGCGCCTGGGGCCGCCTTGGCCACTGGTTCGGCTGTCAGCGGTACGGCTTCGTCCCGGACATCATGACCGTGGCGAAGGCGATCACCTCCGCCTACGTCCCGATGGGCGGAATGATCGTCTCCGACCGAGTCGCCGAGCCGTTCATGGGCGGCAAGGAGATGTTCTCCCACGGGTCGACCTTTGCGGGGCATCCGGTGGCGTCGGCGGTTGCGATGGCAAACCTCGACGTCTTCGAGCGCGAGGACCTGAACGGACACGTCCTGCGAAAGGAGGGCGAGCTCCGCGCGATGCTCGACGGCCTGCGCGACATCCCGATCGTCGGTGATGTGCGCGGAGCCGGCTTCTTCCACGCGATCGAGCTTGTCAAGGACCAGGAGACGAAGGAGGGATTCAGCGACGAGGAGTCGGAGTCGCTCCTGCGCGGCTTCGTATCCGGCGAGCTCTTCCGCCGGGGCCTCATCTGCCGCGCGGATGACCGCGGCGATCCGGTGATCCAGCTATCGCCCCCGCTGGTCTGCGACACCGAGCAGTTCGAGGAGATCGAGAACGTGCTGCGCCCGGTGCTGACGGAAGCCTGGGAGCGGCTCGACAAGTAGTCCACCATGCTCACGGTCGGCAGCCTTGTCAGCGATTGCGGCCTCGAGCTGGTAGCCGGGGCCGAGCGCGCTGAGCAACCGATCCGCTGGGTCCATATCTCCGAGCTCGAGGACCCGACTCCATGGCTGTCCGGCGGTGAGCTTCTCCTGACCACCGGCATCCAGTTGAACTCCGCCGCCAGGCAGCGCCGCTTCTGCAACCGGCTCGCGGACAAGGGCGTGGCGGGGCTCGG
This sequence comes from Solirubrobacterales bacterium, assembly GCA_045805825.1. Taxonomy (GTDB): domain Bacteria; phylum Actinomycetota; class Thermoleophilia; order Solirubrobacterales; family 70-9; genus AC-56. The sequence goes on along the minus strand of JBJMKM010000082.1, from coordinate 5,269 downwards.
CGTGGGCACCGGATTCGAGCACAAGAAGATGCCGAAGGGGCTGCTCGATGCGGCTTCCGAGCGCGGGGTCCCGCTTTTCGAGGTTCCCTACGAGATGCCCTTCATCGCGATCACGGAGAAGGCTTTCGCGCGCCTGGTCAACGAGCAGTACGCGGTGCTCGAGCGCGGGGCCAGGGTCCACGAGAAGCTCGAGCGCCTGGTCGTGGAGGGCCGGGGCCTCGACGCCGTTCTCGACTCACTTGCGAGCGCGGTGGGAGGGACGGCCGTGGTTCAGGACGCAGCCGGACGGGAGTTGGCGCGCCAGCCGGAGAAGGGCGGACCGCGCCCGGCGGCCATGAAGGCGCTGAGCGCTGAGATCTCGGCCCGGCACGCCTCCTCGGCGCTGACGGCGTTCGAGCCGCGCCAGGACTCGCTATCGCAGCGTGCGCTCGCGGTCCCGGTGCCCGGCAGCAGGGGTGGGGCGCCGATCGCGTGGCTGGTCGTGGTCAGCCAGCATGGACCCCTCGGAGACTTCGATCGGCTTACCGCTCGTCAGGGAGCCATCGTCGTCGGCCTCGAGCTCATGCGCGAGCGCGTCGTGCGCGAGACGGAGCGCCGCCTGGCCGGCGACGTCCTCGCGGAGGCGCTCGGGGGCAGGCTCGACGCCGACGAGCTCCGCAGCCGGCTGCGCCCGTTCGGGATCGGCGCGGAGGCCGCGATGCTCGTCTTCGACCTCGATGACACGGACGGGGGAGAGCAGGCCCTGGAGCGCGAACTCGCCGAGGTCGGGATCTCCGCCCTGGTTGCAACCACTGCAGCGTCCGGGCGACCACTCCTCGTCGCGGTGATCGACGGGCGCGCCGGTGACCCGGTCGAGGTCGCGGGAAGCCTGCGGTCGGGGCTCACCGCGACTCATGCGCCGGTTCGGGCCGCCGCCAGCCGGCGCAGCCCAGTTGGCTCGCTGAGGCGGGCCTTCCACGAGGCGCGCTGCGCGCTGGAGGCGACCTCGCTGGCCGATGGCGACGCGCCCGAGGTGGCGAGCTATGAGGATCTCGGCGCTTTCACCCTCCTGCTCTCGCTTCAGGACGACGATGCTCTGCGCCTCTACAGCGATGGGCTACTGGAGCCGATCGAGCGAACCGAGGGCGAGTACGGAGGCGAGCTGCTGCGCTCGCTCGAGGCCTACATCGAGCACAACGGCAACTGGGAGCGCGCCGCGCGCGAGCTCTACTGCCACCGGCACACGCTGCGCTACCGGATCCGGAAGATCGAGGAGCTGACCGGCCGCGACCTCTCGCGCGCCACCGACCGGATCGAGCTGTGGCTCGCGCTGCGGGCCAGGGAGCTCGTGGCATGAGGGTCGCGATTCTGGGAGCGGGCGGGACGATCGCGCCGGCCATCGTGCGCGACCTCGCCGAGTCGGATGAGGCCGAGGCGCTGCTGCTTCTGGATATCGACGAGGCTCGGGCGCGTGCGGTCGCGGACGCGCACGGAGGGGGCAAAGCCCGGGCGGAGCGCGTGGATGCGAGGGCGGAACCGGAGGCCAAGGGTTCGCTCGCGCGGGCGCTCGAGGGCTCCGACGTGCTGGTCAACTCCGCGAGCTATCGCGTCAACCTCGATGCGATGGCAGCGTGCCTGCGCGCCGGCTGCCACTACCTCGATCTCGGCGGCCTGTATTGGATGACCGAGCTCCAGCTGGAGCTCGACCGCCAGTTCGAGCGCGATGGGTTGCTGGGCCTCTTGGGCATGGGCTCCGCTCCTGGCAAGACGAACCTCATGGCGCGGATGGCCACTCGTGAGGTGGACGGGGAGGTCGCCACCATCCAGGTTGCCGCGGCCGGACGGGACCTCGACCCGCCAGATGGGTTCAGCATCCCCTACGCACTCCAGACCCTGCTCGACGAGCTGACGATGCAGCCGGTGGTCCTTCGCGGCGGCTCCCCGCAGTCGATCGATCCGATGTCCGATGGCGGCGTCGTCGACTTCGGGGAGCCGATCGGGGAGGCCGACACGATCCACACGCTTCATTCCGAGCTGCGCACCTTCGGCGGGAGCTTCGGGTGCCGCGAGGCGAGCTTCCGGCTGGGACTGAAGCCGCAGCTCCTGTCGGTGCTCCGTGAGCTGACGACGGCCTCGGACGAGGAGGTTCAACGCAAGGCCGCCGAGGCCCTGCCCCCGTCAGCGCGGACCGTGTCGGTGCACGTGGTCGACGCGTCGGCGAACGGGCGGGCCGTGCGAGTGCGGGCCGTGACCGAGCCGATGGAGAGATGGGGGATAGGCGGCGGCGTCGTGTCGACCGCGACACCCGCGGCAGCGGCGGTGCGTCTGCTCGCGCGGGGGGCGATCACGGAGCGCGGTGTCCTGCCCCCGGAGAGCTGCGTCGATCCCGACGCGCTGTTCGCTGAGCTAGTCCCGCGCGGCTGCCGGGTAGAGGTGAAGGTGGAGGAAACGGTTTGAAGATAGGCGTTCCCACCGAGATCAAGGACGACGAGTACCGCGTCGCGTTGACGACCGTCGGAGCTCGCGAGCTCACCGAGCACGGCCACGAGGTTCTGATTCAGCAGGGCGCCGGCGAGGGCAGCGCGATCAGCGATGCCGACTACGAGGCGCAGGGCGCCAGGATCGTCTCGCTCGACGAGGTCTGGGGCGAGCCCGAGCTCATCCTGGGGGTCAAGGAACCGCAGCCCGAGGAGGTGGAGCGGCTTCGTCCTGGCGTGACCCTGTTTACGTACCTGCACCTGGCCCCGGCGCCCGATCTGACGCGAGCTCTCTGCGAGTCCGGTGCGACCTGCGTCGCCTACGAGACCGTCGAGGACTCCAAGGGCCGCCTCCCACTGCTCGCGCCGATGAGCGAGATCGCGGGGAAGATCGCGACACAGGCGGGCGCCTTCATGCTGGAGAAACCGCTCGGCGGCCGGGGGATCCTGCTGGGCGGGGTCCCAGGGGTACCGCCCGCGAATGTGATGATCATCGGCGGCGGGGCCGTTGGCATGCACGCGGCGTTCATCGCGATCGGGATGGAGGCAGACGTCTTCGTCTACGACACCAACATCGACCGCCTGCGCGAGCTCGACATCGCCTTCGGCGGTCGCGCATCGACGGTGTTCTCGTCGGTGCTCTCGATCGAGGAGAAGCTGCCGCAGATGGATCTCGTAATCGGCGCGGTCCTCGTGCATGGGGCACGTGCCCCGCACGTCATCAAGCGCTCCCAGCTCAGCCTCATGAAGCACCGTGCCGTCCTCGTGGACGTGGCGATCGACCAGGGTGGGTGCTTCGAGACCTCGCATCCCACCACCCATCACGACCCGACCTTCGAGGTCGACGGCGTCATCCACTACTGCGTAGCGAACATGCCGGGCGCGGTTCCGATCTCCTCGACGTACGCGCTGACCAACGCAACGCTGCCGTACCTAGTGGCGCTCGCCGATCACGGGATTGCGGAGGCCGCCCGGCTCGACCCGGGGCTGCGCCTCGGGATCAACGTCGCCGGCGGAAAGGTCACCCACGCCGCGGTAGCGGAGGGAGTGGGAATGGAGTACGTGCCGCCCGAGGAGGCGCTCGGCCTCGGGTCGCAGGGCGGGGACGGCGCCGCCGGAACGGACGGGGCGGGTGCCACCGCCGCACGGGCCAGGCCGGGCGCGCATTGAGCTGGACAATCAGGAATTGAAAGCCAGGACGAGCACCAACAGAGAGCGATCGAGTAGATAAGGAGTGGATCACGTTGAGCATGTACGCAGTCGTTAACCCCGCCACCGGCGAGCAGCTCGAGGAGTACCCCGAGATCTCCGACGACGAGCTCGATGCCGCTATCGGCAGCGCCTGGGAGGCCCGCGCGGCGCTCGCCTCGCTGACCGTCGCCGAGCGCGCCGCGAAGATCAAACGCGTCGCCGAGCTCCACGCAGAGCGGCGCGACGACCTCGCCGCGATCGCTGTCAAGGAGATGGGCAAGCCGACCGAGCAGGCGCTCGGCGAGGTCGACTTCTGCGTCGACATCTACAAGTACTACGTCGAGCGCGCCGAGGACTTCATGAAGGACGAGCCCATCGATCTGATCGACGGCGAGGGAACGGCCGTGATCCGGCGCTCGGCGATGGGCCCGCTGCTCGGAATCATGCCCTGGAACTTCCCCTACTACCAGGTGGCCCGCTTTGCCGGCCCGAACCTGATCGTCGGCAACCCGATCCTGCTGAAGCCGGCGCCACAGTGCCCGGAATCCGGCGAAGCGATTCAGGCCATGTATGACGACGCCGGCTTCCCGGAGGGTGCGTATCAGACGATCCTCGCGACACACGAGCAGATCGCCGAGAAGGTGATCCCCGACCCGCGCGTGCGCGGTGTCTCGGTCACCGGCTCCGAGCGTGCGGGCGCCGCCGTCGCCGAGGTCGCCGGACGCAACCTGAAGAAAGTGGTCCTCGAGATGGGGGGCTCCGACCCGTTCATCCTGCTCGCGACCGAGAACCTCGATGAGGCCGTCGAGGCCGCAGTCGAGGCGCGCCTCGACAACACGGGCCAGTCCTGCAACGCCGCGAAGCGGTTCATCGTCACTGACGACCTCTACGACGACTTCCTCGCGAAGTTCACCGAGAAGATGAAGGCAGTCGAGCCCGGTGATCCGAGCGAGGACGCGGCGATGGGACCGCTTTCGTCGTCGACCGCTGCCGATCGTCTGCAGGACCAGCTCGACCGGGCGAAGGCCCAGGGCGCCGACGTCGTACTCGAGGGAGAGCGCAAGGACAACTTCTTCGGCACGACGGTGCTCGCCGGGATCAGCCCGGACAGCGACGCCTACCGGGAGGAGTTCTTCGGCCCCGTCGCGAGCGTCTACAGGGTCTCGTCCGAGGAGGAGGCGATCAAGGTCGCCAACGACACGCCGTTCGGCCTCGGCTCCTACCTCTTCACGACCGACCCCGAGCAGGGCGATCGTGTCGCCAATGAAATCGAGGCCGGCATGGTCTTCGTAAACGGCGTCCTCCTTGACGCCGCCGAGTTGCCGTTCGGGGGCGTCAAGCGTTCCGGCTTCGGACGCGAGCTCGGCCCGTACGGGATGGACGAGTTCGTCAACAAGAAGCTGATCCGGGTCGTGAAGTAGGGCGCGGGCGCAATAGCGTCCTCTCCCGTGAACGTTGGTGGCGTCCCGACCCGCACCGCGGTTGCGCTGCTCGCCGCGCTGGCGCTGCCGGCTGCCGGGGCGATGGTGGCCCATGGCGGTTTCTACCCGAACGGCCAGGTCGCCTTTGTCGTTCTCTCGGTGAGCGCCGCGCTCGCCGTCGTGGCCATCGCTGGCTGGTCC
>JBJMKM010000081.1:0-38058 GCA_045805825.1 Solirubrobacterales bacterium | reverse complement strand
GAGTACTTCTCGACGATCGGCTTGCGCTTCAGCTTCATCGTCGGTGTCAACTCGTCTCCGCCGGGCTCCCAGTCGGCCGGGAGGATCTTGAACCTCTTCACCTGCTCCACCCGGGCGAGGTCCTCGTTCGCCTGATCGAGGCCCTTCTGGACCTCCTCGATGAGCTCTTCGTTCTCCGCAAGGGATTCCAGGTCGTCGCCGGCGTCGTGCTTGGAAGCCCAACTCTTGGCCGCCTCGGCATCCAGAGTGAGGAGCGCGCTCACGTATTTGCGCTTGTCGCCGATCGCCACCGCCTGGCTCACCAGCGGGATCTGCTTCAGCCGCGCCTCGATGTTGGCCGGGGAGAGGTTCTTGCCGGCCGCCGTGATGATCAGCTCTTTCTTGCGATCGACGATCTTCAGGTAGCCGTCCTCGTCGAACTCGCCGATGTCGCCGGTCATGAGATATCCGTCGTCGGTCATCGTCTCGGCGGTCTTGTCCGGCAGGTTGCGGTAGCCCTTCATCACGATGGGTCCCTTGATCAGCACCTCACCATCGTCGGCGAGCTTGACGTCGATGCCCGGCCCCGCAGGCCCCACGGTCCCGATCTTGATCCGCTCGCGCGGGTTGCAGGTGCCGGCGCCCGTCGTCTCCGACATGCCCCAGAGCTCCGCCAGCGGGATGCCCAGCGCGTGGAAGAACTCGATCACCTCGGGCGGCGTCGGCGCGGCGCCGACGTTGCAGGCCTCGAGCTCGTCGAGGCCGAGATGCTCGCGGAGGTTCGAGAAGATCTGCTCGTCGGCCTTCGCGACCTGCTCGGCGAGCTCATCCGGCACGTCCTCGCCGCGTTGCTCCAGCCGCACCTTCTCCAGCGATGCCTGAAGCGCCTCCTCGACCGGCTTGCGCTGCTCCTCGGGCATGGCGGCCGTCATCTGCTCCAGGCCGGCCTTGAGCTTCTCCCAGATGCGAGGCACCGCAAAGAACCACGTGGGCTTGACCTCGGGCAGGTACTCGATGACCTTGCGCGCGTCCGGGCAGCAGGTGACCGTGAAGCCGCAGAGCATCGGCAGGTAGTGGCTGACGTTCCGCTCGGCCACGTGCGCCATCGGCAGGTAGGAGACGATGCGCCCCCCGTCCGGGAACTGGATCATCTCGTCGAAGGAGCGAACCGTGTCGCAGATGTTCGCGTGCGTGATCTGCACGCCCTTCGGGGGGCCGGTCGTCCCAGATGTGTAGATCAGCGTCAGCAGGTCCTCGGGCTCGACCGCCCGCCAGGCGGCCTCGAGATCGAAGTCGTCGTCCCCGCGGGAGATGAACTCCTCCAGGGACATCGCCCCGTCCGGTGGCTCTCCATCCACCACGACGACATGCTCGAGGGTGTCGGAGGCGTCTCGAGCGGCGATGATGCGCTCCGCGAAGGACTGCTCCGTGATCGCGACCGCACTGCCCGCGTCATCGACGAGATGCTGGATCTGCTCCGGCGTGTACGTGTTGTAGATCGAGAACGGAACGGCGCCCAGGTGCATCGCACCCGCGTCCGCGAAGTGGAACTCCGGACGGTTCATCATCATCAGAGCGACGGTGTCTTCCTTGCCGACGCCGAGTGCCGCGAGCCCGCCCGCCACCTCGCGCACCCGGTCGGCGTAATCGCCCCAGGTGCAGCTGAACTCGTCGTCCTTCGTGCGGATTGCGACCCGGTCCGGATGCGCCTCAGCAGTCAGCTGAAAAGCCTCGCACGCGGTCTTGGCGTCCAGCGCGACGGGACGCTCGGTTCCCCGCTCGGCGGTCTTGACCTCCATCCCAATGTGAAGCCTACCCGCAGAGAGCAGGGCAGACGCCGCAAATCAGCGCAGCTTCAGGCCGCCGTTGTTCAGGCTGTGGATGTCGTTCGTCAGCCCGATTGCGAAGAGGATCATCACCAGCAGGAATCCGACCACGCTCGCGCGCTCCATAACGCTGAACGGAACGCGTTTGCCGCGCACCTTCTCCACGAGGCTCCAGAAGATGTGCCCGCCGTCGAGGGGCAGGAACGGGAAGAGGTTGATGATCGCCAGTGAGAGGCTGATCAGGGCGACGAGAAAGAGGGCCTCCACCGCCCCGAACTGGACCGCCTGCTGCGTGATGGTCGAGATTCCGACGATCCCGTGGATCTTCTTGCGCTCCTGTGCATCGAAGATCTTCCCGAAGACCCCGATGGTGCCGCTCGTGACCCGCCACATGTTGTCGCCGGCGGTCCCAATCGCCTGCGGGACGGATTGGCTCACCGATTTCGTCCCGTAGCTGAAGCCCAGCCGGGTCCGCTTGATGGTGGAGTCGTATACCGGCGTTATCGCGATCGTTCGCACTTCACCCTCGCGGTTGATCTTCAGGTGGACGGGCGTAGTGGCCTTGCACCCGTCCGTGGGCGGATGAGCGGCGCATTTGTGCCCGGCGACCAACCGAATGAACCGGGTAGCGCGCTCGTCCGGGGTGGCGTTGGGGAAGGACTTCCCGTCTACCGCGAGGATCTTGTCTTGGGATTGAAGCTCCTGGGAGGCCGGCGTGCCCGACTCGATGGCTCCGACCCTGCCGTTGTTCTCCGTCACGCTGAAGGAGATGGCGAAGAGGATCAGGAACGCAAGCAGGACGTTCATGGCAGGGCCCGCGCCGATGACCACGATGCGCTTCCACACCGGCTGGTTGTAGTAGGCGCGCTTCGCCACGTCGGGGGGCAACGGCTCGCGCGTTGCCCCTGCGCCCTCGATCTTCTCCATCACCCCCGGCCGCGAGTCGGCCTTTCGCCGCTCGGGCTCGACCTCGTCGGGGTTCATGCCGGTGATCTTCACGAAGCCCCCGAAGGGCAGGGCTCCGATGCCGTACTCGGTCTCGCCGCGTTTGATGCTCACGAGCTTCGGCGGGAAGAACAGGAAGAAGCGCTCGACTCGCATTCCCGTCGCCTTGGCGGCGATGAAGTGCCCGAACTCGTGGATGACGATCAGAAAGACGAAGCCGGCGACCGTGATTGCCCAGGGCCACGCGCCTGAGAGGAAGTCGCTCACTGGGCCACCCCCGCTCCCTGGATCAGCTCACGCGCGCGCTCGCGCGCCTCGGCGTCGGCCGCGTACAGGTCATCGAAATGGCTGGGCGCCGTGACCGGGATCGCCTCGAGCGTTCGCTCGACAGTCTCCGCGATCGCCGTAAAGGGGATGCGCCCGTCCAGGAACGCCGCGACCGCCACCTCGTCGGCGGCGTTCAGCACGCACGGCGCGTTGCCGCCCGCCTCACCCGCCTCGCGGGCGAGGCGCAGGCACGCGAACGTCTCCAGATCGGGCTCGGCGAAGGCAAGCTCGCCGGCCTTCGCGAGGTCGAGCATCGGCACGTCGACGTCGACGCGGTCGGGATGGTGAAGCGCGTAGGAGATGGGCACCCTCATGTCGGGGTACCCCAGGTGCGCGAGGGATGCCCCGTCGTTCAGGTGCACGAGGGCGTGAACGATCGACTGCGGGTGGACGACGACGTCGATCCGGCCGTACGGCGTGCCGAAGAGATGGTGGGCCTCGATCATCTCGAAGCCCTTGTTCATGAGCGTCGCCGAGTCGATGGTGATGCGGCCTCCCATGTCCCACGTCGGATGAGCGAGCGCCTCCTCCGGAGTGACCCCGGCGAGATCCTTGCGCCCCCGGAAGGGGCCTCCCGAGGCCGTCAGCACCAGGCGTTCGATCGTCCCCGGGGGCTCGGCTCCAACGAGTTGGTACAGCGCGGAGTGCTCGGAGTCCACCGGGATGATGCGGGTGTCAGTGGCCTCGGCAAGCGCGGTCACGAGCTCACCGCCGACAACGAGGCTCTCCTTGTTCGCGAGCGCGAGCTCGATCCCCTCGCTCAGGGCCACGACCGTCGGCCCGAGGCCCGCCGAGCCCACGACGCCGTTCAGCACTAGGTCGGCGCCAGAGGCGGCGACGAGCTCGCGAACGCCCTCCTCCCCTTCCAGCACGCGTCCGTTCCAGGCGCCGCGCGCGGCCGCGGCGGCCTCCGCGTCGGCGAGCGCGATTGCGGGAACGCCATGATCGCGCGCTTGCTCGACCACGCGCTCCCATCGACTGCCCGCCGCGAGGCCCACGACCGCGAGCTCCTCCGAGGCCGCGACGACCTCGAGCGCCTGCTCGCCGATCGAGCCGGTCGCGCCGAGAATGACCAGCTTCCTCATCCCGAGCCAGTGTAGGGACGGAGCTTTTCAGCGCTTAAACGCTGGATACGCTGAGTCTCGTGGCCCTGCACCCCCTCGCGGACAAGTTCGCGTCGGTCGCCGACGCATACGAGCGCGGCCGGCCCGACTACCCACCGGCAGCCGTCGGGGCACTCGCCGCCGAGCTGGGCCTGGCCCCGGACGCCCCCGTCCTTGATCTGGCGGCAGGAACCGGCAAGCTGACTCGCGCGCTTCTCGCCATCAGGCTCGATGTCGTTGCTGTCGAGCCGCAGCCGGCGATGCGGGAGCGACTGGCGGCCACGATCGGCTCCGAGCGGGTGCGGGACGGCGTCGCCGAGGAGATCCCCTTGGCGGACGACTCGGTGGACGCGGTCACCGTGGCCGACGGCTTCCATTGGTTCGACCGGGCCAAGGCGCTCACCGAGATCCGGCGGGTGCTGCGGCCCCATGGCGGTTTCGCTGTCATCACGACGGTGCCTGACTGGAGTGGGGCGTCATGGGGCCACGAGCTCGGCAGCATGATCATGGAGGCGCGCCCCAAGCACCCGTATTTCGACGGCCCGGCGTGGCAGGAGGCGGTTGACGCGGCCGGTGGATGGATCGAGCCACGAGAGATTCGCGTGACGACCTCCCAACCCGCCAATCCGGACCGGATCCTCGACTACGTCGCCTCTATGAGCTGGGTCGCGGCGCTGCCGGAAGACGAGCGCCGCGACTGGCTGGACAAGGCGGCCCGCGTCGTTCGAGGTGGCGAGACCCCGGCCGAGCTCCCCGTCCATGTTGGGATCGGCCTGACGAGCCTCGCCTGATCGCGGGTGGCCGCTCGTAGGAAACCGCAGCTCGTCGGCGCTCATGTCGCGCCTGAGGATCCGCTTAGCGAGGCCGGGGCCCTCGGGGCCGACTGCGTGCAGATCTTCCTCTCGAATCCCCAAGGGTGGAAGAAGCCCCCGGCCCGTGCAGACGCGGACGAGCTTCGGGCGTCGAAGATGCCCCTCTACGTCCATGCGCCGTACCTGATCAACGTCTGCTCGCCGCGCAACAACGTGCGCTACGGGTCGCGGAAGATCCTCCAGCAGACCTGCGACGCCGCTGCGGCGGTGGGCGCCACGGCCGTCATCGTCCACCCAGGGCACGCGGAGGACGGGATCGACGCGGGCATTGGGCGCTGGGGGCGGACACTGGAGATGCTCGCCTCCGGCGTGCCGCTCTACATCGAGAACACGGCCGGCGGCGACAACGCCGTGGCCCGCCGCTTCAACGCGCTCGCGCGCCTTTGGGAGGTGGTCACCGAGCGGCGTGGCGACATCGAGATCGGCTTCTGCTTCGACACCTGCCACGCCCACGCCGCGGGCGAGGAGCTCGCCGACGCGGTGGAGCGCGTGCAGGCGATCGTCGGGCGTATCGACCTCCTTCATGCGAACGACTCCCGCGACCCGCCCGGCACCGGGGCCGACCGCCACGCCAACCTCGGGAAGGGCACGATGGGCGCCGACGTCCTCGCCGCGATGATCGAGGCAGCGGGGTCGCCGGTCGTGTGCGAGACGCCGGGCACCGGCGATGACATGCGCGCGGACCTGGCATTCGTTCGCGAGGCGCTGGCCGGCAGGTAAGGACGGGCAACGAGGAGCGAAGTCTGCGCGAATGGCGCGGCGCGCGGCGCGCGGCAAGGCTCAGCTGCGACGCAAACCCCTCAATCGTGGACATCCGTCATGGCGATTGAAAGGTTGACCGTCGCATGGGCGGTTAACCCTTCACTGTCACTCTGACGCCGCCGCCGTTGAAGGATTTGCGTCGTATCCCGGTCGTCCCGCAGGCAGGATCGGCAGCCGCCCACACCACTGCTTGCCTAGGTGCCGCTGGCCTTGAAGACATCGACGGGGCGCCTCAGTAGAGGAACGCCACAGCCAGGTAGTAGCCCATCACGATCGTGAAGAGCAGCGCGTCCAACCGGTCCAGCAGGCCGCCGTGGGGTCCGAAGACGTTGCCCGTGTCCTTGATGTTCAGGTCGCGCTTGATCATCGACTCGAACAGGTCGCCCATCGGGGCCACCACGGCGATGCACATGCCCATGACAAGAGCGTCGATCCCGGGCAGCCAGTCCTGGTAGAGGCCGGCGAACCAGAAGCCCAGGGTCCCGCCGACGAAGCCGAACGCGAGGCCCTCGATCGTCTTGTTGGGCGAGAGCTTGGGCGCGAGCGGATGGCGGCCGAACAGGCGCCCGCCCGCGTACGCGGCCGTGTCGGTGAGGAACGTCGCGACCAGCACGTCGATCACCAGGGCGCCACCGTGGAGCGGGAGCTTGCGCAGCAGGATCGCGTGCGCAAGCGGCACGCCGATCCACACGATTCCCAGCAGCGTGATGCCGACCGCCGCGGTCATGCCCTCTCGCGGTCCGCGCGTCGCGGCCATCAGGAACATAACCGGGAAGGTCGCCACCAGGACGATCACCATCTGAAACTGGCCCCCGTAGTGCGCGGCGATCACAAGCGCCACGGCGGCAGCGAATGCCACGGGCGCCAGCGGACGAAAGCGGCGGGTCATGCGGAAGAGCTCTGCCATCCCCACGATCGCGAGGCCGATCAGCGCGACAGCGAACGGGATCCCGCCCAGCGCCACGATGACGATCGCGAACACGATCCACGGGATCGCCACTCCGACGCGTGCCATTGTCTCGCGGGTGGGGCGGCGTCGCCCCCGACTCGGTGGCTCCCCCGGCGGCGGGGCGCCGCGGCGCGGGCGGCGCTGCGGGCGTGGCGGCGCCTCGGCGGGCGGCGGGTCCTGTGTCCATGGGGCGGGCTCGAGGCCAGGATCGCCCGCCCGTCCATGGCTGGGCGAGCTCTGGTCTCTCGCATCGCTCGCCCTCCGGGCTCGACTGAGACCCTCCATCGCGGGCGACCTTAACGTGAGCAGGGAAATTGCGAGCTGCTACGCACGAGTGCCGAAACGCCGCCTGCGCGCGGCAAACTCCTCGAGCGACTCCTCGAACGCCTCCCGCGTGAAGTCGGGCCACAGCTCCGGGCGGAAGACGAGCTCGGAGTACGCGCACTGCCAGAGCAGGTAGTTGGAGACGCGCAGCTCGCCACTGGTGCGGATCAGGAGATCCGGGTCGTGCATCTCGGGCGCGTAGAGATGCCGGCGAAATTCCTCCTCGGTCGATCCCTGGAATGCCGACGCGGCATCGACGATCTCCGCGCGACCGCCGTAGTTGAACGCGACGAAGAACCGGATCACGTCGTTATCCCTGGTCAGGTCCTCGGCCCACTCCATGCGGCGGATGAGCTCCGGCGCGACCCCCTCCCGCCTGCCGATGAAGCGCATCCGCACGCCTTCGTCGTGAAGCTCCGGCGTCTCGTTGTCGATGCGCTCGGCGAACATGCGCATCAGGCCGTCCACCTCCTCCGTGGGCCGCGACCAGTTTTCCGTGGAGAACGAGAAGACGGTGAGCTCCTCGATCCCGAGGTCAACGGCGTCGCGCAGGCGGTCTTTCACGACGTCGGCGCCCGCGCGATGCCCCTCGATCGGTGACAGCCCGCGCTGCTGAGCCCACCGACCGTTGCCGTCGGTGATGATCGCGACGTATTTCGGCGCAGAGGCCATTGCCTCTGCCTATACCTCGAGGATCTCTTCTTCCTTGCCCTTCAGAAGCGACTCGATCTCGCCCACCGCCTCGTCCGTCAGCCGCTGAACCTCGCTCTCCGCCCGGCGCTCGTCGTCCTCGCCGACGTCGCCCTCCTTCTTCAGCTCGCGAAGATCGTGCATGACGTCGCGGCGGATATTGCGGATCGCGACGCGCCCCTCCTCAGCCACCCCGTGCACCACGCGCACGAGGTCGCGACGACGCTCCTCGTTCAGCTCCGGAATCTGGAGCCTGATGACGTTGCCGTCGTTGGAGGGTGTGAGCCCGAGATCGGATTCCATGATCGCCTTCTCGATCTGCTTGATCGCGTTCTTGTCGTATGGCGTCAGCGTCAGGAGCCGTGCGTCGGTCGCGGCCACCTGCGCGAGCTGACGAATCGGCGTCTCTGCGCCGTAGTAGTCGACGATCACGCGGTCGAGCAGATGAGGCGAGGCGCGGCCGGTCCGCACCGTTGCGAGCTCGTGCCTGCAGGCCTCGACGGACTTCTGCATGCGCTCGTCGGCGTCCTTGAGCAGCTCATCCGTGAACTCGGTCATCCCGGCACCTTCTCCTCCGGCGCGTTGAGCGATCGCTCGAGGCTCCCGTTGGACGAGACGATCGTGCCCACGCGCTCGCCGGACACGATCCGGTCGATGTTGCGCTCGTCGGCGAGATTGAAGACGCAGATCGGCAGGTCGTTGTCCATGCACAGCGAGAGCGCCGTCGAATCCATCACGCGAAGCCCGCGCTCGATTGCCTGGCGGTGGGTGATCTCAGGGATGAACTTTGCGTCCGGGACCTCCGAGGGATCGGCGTCGAAGACCCCCTCCACCCCATGCTTTGCCATCAGGATCACGTCGGCGCGAATCTCCAGGGCGCGCAGCGCCGCGGCGGTGTCGGTGGTGAAGAACGGATTGCCGGTGCCGGCGGCGAAGATCACGATGCGCCCCTTCTCGAGGTGCCTGATCGCGCGGCGGCGGATGTAGGGCTCGGCCACCTCGGTCACCTGGATGGCTGACAACACTCGGGTGTGGGCCCCGCGCTTCTCCAAGGCGTCCTGGAGGGTGAGTGCGTTCAGCACGGTCGCCAGCATTCCCATGTAGTCGGCAGTCGCGCGGTCCATGCCGGCGGCCGCCCCCTGAAGGCCGCGGTAGATGTTGCCGGCGCCAACCACCAGAGCAATCTCGACGCCGCGCCCGGCGACGTCGTGCACCTGTGCCGCGATGCCCTCGACACGATCGGGATCGGTTCCGTAGTCGAGTCCCCCCATCAGGGCCTCGCCGGAGAGCTTCAGCAGAACGCGGCTGAATGCTGGTTCTTCTGACACGGCGCGGACAATCGTAATGCGCTACTCACCCACCGCGAACCTGGCGAAGCGCGCGATTCGCACGTTCTCGCCGGTCTTGGAGGCGATCTCCGCCCGCAGGTCCTCGATCGTCTTGCCCTCGTAGCGATCGGTGCGCACGTGCTCCTGCTCGAGAAGCGCGACGTCCTTCGACCACTTGGAGAGCTGTCCTTCGACGATTCGATCCACGATGTCGTCGGGCTTGCCCTCCTCGCGGGCCTTGGCCTCGAACACCTTCCGCTCGGCCTCGCGGAGGTTGGGGTCGATGTCGTCAGCCGAGACGACCAGCGGCGGGGAGGGTGCCCCGGCGATGTGAATGGCAACCTCGCTCGCGAACTCCTTGAACTCGTCGCTGCGGGCGACGAAGTCCGTCTCGCACTGGACCTCGACCAGTACCCCCACCTTGCCGGTCGCGTGGATGTAGGACTTGACAACGCCCTCGCTGGTTGCGCGCCCGCTTCGCTTGGCTGCGGACGCCTGGCCCTTGACGCGCAGGATCTCGATGGCCCTGTCGATATCGCCCTGCGCCTCGGCCAGGGCCGTCTTGCAGTCCATGATCCCGGCGCCGGTGCGGTCGCGGAGCGCCTTGACGTCGCCCGCCGACACATTCGTCTCCGTGCTCATGGGCTCGCCTCCTGACCGGCCTGTGCAGGCGCCTGTCCGGCGCCCTCGGTACCTGCCGCTGCGGCTGCTGCTGCCGCCTCCTCGGCCTCCTTCTTTGCGCGCTCCTCGGCCTCGCGTCGTTGGCGCTCCTCCTCCTGGCGTCGCCGCCGGTCCTCCTCCTCGGCCTGACGCTTCGCCTCGGCCTCGCGCCATGCCTGCGCGGACTCATAAACCGCCTCGCCGATCGTGCGGATCACCAACTCGCAGGAGCGGATCGAGTCGTCGTTGCCGGGGATCGGATAGACGACGGGCCGCGGATCCACGTTGGAGTCGACGAGGCCGATGATCGGGATCCGAAGCCGCTCAGCCTCGCGCAGCGCGATCGTCTCGGTCTTCAGATCGATGATGACTACCGCTTGAGGAATCCGCTGCATATTGCGGACGCCGCCGAGGTTGTACTCGAGCTTCGCGAGCTCCGCCTCCCGCGACATCCGCTCCTTCGTCGGCAGCAGGGCGAGCTGACCCTCCTCGCGCAGCTCGGTCAGCTCATGCAAGCGGTCGATCCGGGCGGACATCGTGTGGAAGTTCGTGAGCAGGCCACCGAGCCAACGCTGGTTCACGTACGGCATCTCGCAGCGGTCGGCCCATTCCTTGACGGCATCGCGCGCCTGCTTCTTCGTGCCGACGAACAACACCGCGCCGCCCTTGCTCGCGATGTCGGCGGCAAAACGCCGTGCTTCCGCGAGCAGATGCTCTGTTTGAAGCAGATCGATGATGTGGATCCCGTCGCGCTCGCCGTAGATGTACGGGCGCATCCGGGGATCCCAGCGCCGCGTCTGGTGGCCGAAGTGAAGGCCGGCCTCCAGCAGCTCCTTGATTCCGGGTTCGGACATGAGGCTCCCTTTTTCGGTTTTCGTTTGGTCACCCGACGGCGCCGCGGGAACCCGGCTGCTGTAACGCGCGCCGGGCAGGGCCCCGTGCGTTCCGTCGGGGGTCGGTTACGGGTCGCCGGGGATTGTACGAGCCCGGGCCCGCTCCAGCGCCTCGGAGAGATCGGCGGGCAGCGGCGACGTGAACTCGAGGTCCTCGTCAGTGAACGGATGAGCGAAGCCGAGCCGCGCGCTGTGGAGGAACTGGCGTGCGAGGCCGTGGCGGCCCGCGTGGCCGTACTGCGGGTCGCCGGCGACCGGATGATCTATCGCCGCGAAGTGGGCGCGGATCTGGTGGGTGCGGCCTGTTTCCAGGCGGGCCTCCACGAGGCTGTCGCCGGGCAGCGTCTCGAGGACGGTGAAGTGCGTGCGTGCGTCGCGGGGCCCGCGGCCGCCCACCGCGCGGCGCACAGGCGCACGGTAGTCGCGGCCCAGTGGGGCGTCGATCGTGCCCGAGCGCGACTTCGGTCGGCCCTCCACCAGCGCCAGGTAGGCGCGGCGTACCTCGCGCGACTTGATCTGGGCCGCGAGCCGTCGGTGGGCCTCGTCGCCGCGCGCGACGAGCATCAGCCCTGAGGTGTCCTTGTCAAGCCGGTGGACGATGCCCGGCCTCTCGGGATCCTCGCCGCCTTCCAGCAGCTCACCGAGGACGTCGACGAGCGTCTCCCCCCGGTGCCCGGGCGCGGCGTGCACAACCAGGCCGGCAGGCTTGTCGACAACCGCCAGCCACTCATCCGCGTAGACGATTCCGGGGTCTGCGCTCACCCCGGTCCCGGCTTGGGCCTCGCGTCATCATGCGCCGGCGCCGGGCTCATCGAGACCAGGACGAGGCCCAACGCGCCGAGTGTGATCGCCACGTCCGCCAGGTTGAATGCCGGCCATAGGGGCGGATCGATGAAGTCGGTGACCGCGTCCATGCGCACGCGATCGGCGAGATTGCCCAGCGCTCCCCCCGCCAGAAGCCCGACCGCGAGCCACAGTCCGGGGCGCGTCGGGTCGAGCGAGAACCACAGCAGGACCAGCGCAAGGGCCACCACGGTCACCCCGAGCACGAATCCCTCGCCCTGGCCGATCCCGAACGCGAGGCCGGAGTTCGCGGTGTTGGTCACCCTGAATCCGAGCGCGACGTACTCCTGCTTGCCGACCGAGAGCGAAGAGACGACGATCGCCTTCGTGGCCTGATCGAGCAGCACGACCCCGCCGCAGACCATGAGCGCTCGCCGCCAGCCCGTAATGGCGGCCGCGCTGAGCCGGGACGGCCTCACCCGGCGATGATCCCCACCAGGATCTGGCGCACGATCCACAGCAGGATGATCCCCAGGATCGGGCTCAGGTCGAGCGCGAACCCACCGCCCCCGATCGGCGGCAAGAAGCGCCGGAAGAGGTTGAGGTACGGATCGGTGACCTCCTCGATGAACCGAACGGACGCGTGCAGTGCCCGGTTGTAAGGCATCCGCGGTATCCAGGTCAGCAGCACCCGAATGAAGATGAGAACGATGTAGACGACGAATAGCGCGCCGACGTAGTCGGCGATCACGTCGCGGGTACTCGCGATGAGGATCATCGGAATCGCTCCAGCGAGGCATTCACCGCGCCCACGAAGGCATCCTCCACCACCCCTTCGAGCTGAGCGAGGCCGGCCTCCGTCGCACCGCCGGGAGGCGCCACCGCTTCGCGGATGGTCGCCGGATCGCGCTCTCGCAGCAGCTCAGCGGTCCCCGCCAGTGCGCCGGCGACGAGCTCGCCCGCCAGAGCCGGTTCGAGGCCTTCGCGTTCGCCGCCCCGGGCGAGCGCCTCAGCCACCAGCGCGATATACGCGGGTGAGCTCGACATGATCGCCATGGCGGCGTCGATCTTGTCCTCGTCCAGCTCCACCACGCGCCCTAGCACCGCAAGCAGGTCGAGCAGCTCGTCGCGCAGGTCTTCTGACATCTCATGTGCGGGCGCGTGGCACAGCACTCCGCGCCGCACCTCGACCGGCTGGTTCGGCATAACGCGCAGGATCGGCAAACCGGGAAAGGACTCCGCGATCCGCGCGATCGGCGTCACGGCCAGCACCGACAGCAGCGGGGGCGCTTGGCCGCCGAGCTCCTCGGCGACCGCCTCGAGCGCAGCCGGCTTCACCGCTAAAACGAGGACGTCGCAGTCGCCGGCGACCTCCTGCAGCCTTGCCCGCGTCTGGCCGCCGACCTGCTCGGCAAGCCCCTCGGCCCGCTTCGCATCGATGTCGCAGAAGAGCATCGCCTCGGGCCCGCCCGGCCCGGCGGCCCATCCGCGCGCCATCGCGCCAGCCATGTTTCCGGCTCCGGCGAACCCGAGCTTCATCGCCGGCGAAGCCTAGAGCCGCGCGCTCAGGACTGGTTGAAGAAGCCCTTTTCGATGAGGCGGGCCTTCTCCTCGGCCGAGACCTCGACGTTGCGGGGTGTCAGCAGAAACGTCTTGTCGGCGATCTTCTGCATGCCACCGCCGAGTGCATATGTAAGGCCCGAGGTGAAGTCGATGAGCCGCTTGGCGAGCTCGGAGTCCGTCGTCTGCAGGTTCAGGATCACCGGCGTGTCCTGCTTGAACTTGTCGGCGACCTCCTGCGCGTCGTTGAAGCTATACGGCGTAACCAGGTGGACTCGGACGTCGGCGCCGTTGCCGGCGACCGGCCGCAGCATCCGGCCGCCGCGGCCAACCGGCTCATCGTCGGCGAAGATGTCGTCGATCTCATCGCGGGCCCGCCGCCGCTCGCGCAGCGGGCTCACGGTCGCGCCGCGTGGTGCCGGCGCCTCGTAGAGGTCCTGCCCGGTCTCAGGCTCGTACAGGTCGTCGTCGCCATAGCCCGGATCCTCGGCCAGGCCGAAATAGACAAGCGCGCGATGCCATGTGTCACGGAAGGCCATTGCTCAGCGTACGTTCGCCTCTAAAAGGGCTTCTCCTGTACGAATTATTGCGGGTTCACGGAGTCTGGATGCAGTAACCGGGCCGGCGGGGCTAGGCGTAGAGCTCGGTGCCGAGCCGGATGATGGTGGCGCCCTCCTCCACCGCGACCGCCCAATCCTGGCTCGTTCCCATCGAAAGGCGCGAGAGCCGGTGCTCTTCCGCAAGCTCGGCGAGCTTGGCGAAAGCCGGCCTGGAGGCCTCCGGATCGGTGCTGAACGGGGGCATCGTCATCAATCCCACCACAGGCACCGGGCAGCGCTCGATGAACGCCCTGAGCTCCTGGGGCGCGACCCCGCCCTTGGTCTCCTCACCGGCGACATTCACCTCGACCAGCACCTCGGTGCGGTCGTCGCCGTGCTTGCCGAGCTGCTCGAGGACCGAATCGGTCGCGACCGAGTGGATGAGGCGCACGAGGGGCAGGATGCGCTTGACCTTGCGGCTCTGAAGGTTGCCGATGAAGTCCCAGGTGAAAGCCTCGCCGTAGCGCTCGCGCTTTGCCCCCAGCTCCTGGAGGCGGTTCTCCCCGACGAGCTCGATCCCGGCCTCGGCAAGCGTCCCCATCTCCTCCACAGGGACGTACTTCGTCGCCGCGAGAATCTCTACCTCCGGCCCAATGCGGTCCCGCACCCGCTCCAGGTTGGCTCGGATGCGCTCGGCCTCGAGGCCGTGGATCAGCCCCGGCATCAGTCGGCCATCCATACGAGGCCGGCCTGCCGCCCCGTGCGACCGTGGTCGCGGCGGTGTGAGAAGAAGAGGTCCGGGTGACAGCCCGTGCACAGATCGCTGACCTCCACCTGCTCGACACCCGCCCCCGCGAGGAGCCGGCGGGCGACCTCGCGCAGGTCGAGCATGCCGTCGCTGGCGATGCCGTCGCCCAGGCTGGCGAACGCCTCCCGCACCTCGTCCCCCACCTCGTAGCAGCACGGCCCGATGCTGGGCCCGATCGCGGCCGCCCGCGCCCCCACCTCGCCGGCGCCCCGGTCGACGATCCCGGCCGCCATCCCCCGCCAGCCGCAGTGGATCATCGCGACGCCGCCCTCGCCGGATAGCGCCACCGGCAGGCAGTCCGCGACGAACACGAGCGGTGCGAGGCCGGGCCGGTTGGTCGCGTGGCCGTCAGCCTCCGGGAGGCCGGGCTCCGGCTCGGCGAAGGCGGGGGGATCGGTCGGGCCATCGTGGCGCCGCACGTGAGCTTCATGGACCTGGCGGCCTATGAGGACGCCGCCGGCATCGATCCCGAGGGCCGCTGCCAACCGGTGGCGATTCTCGCGGACTCCTGGGTCGCCCGTGAGGCGACCGAGGTTGAGCGTGTCGAACGGCGGCGCGCTGACGCCGCCGATGCGGGTGCTGAAGACGGCGACGGCGCCCGGGAGCTCCGCCTCCAGCCAGCGAACGCCGTCGTGATCGCGCCAGCGCAAGGGGCGTCAACCCGTCGAGCTGGTTGGGGTCGCCGACTCGGCCGCTTTCAGCTTCGACACGAACCCATCGAGGCCGTCGCTCAGGTGGATCTCGATGCGGTTCAGCGTGTAGGGGGAGTCCGCGCTCGACAGCCCCGGATCCTCGGTCGTCGCACCGCGGTAGCCCGCCGCCTTGACGGCCGCGATGACGGTGTCGTCGTACTGGCCGGCCGGATAGCAGAAGTTGTCGACCGAGACGCCAAAGCGATCCTCCAGCTCCCTCCGTGAGCCTGCGAGTTCCTTTTTGAGCCCCGCAGAATCCAGGGTCGTCAGGTCGGCATGGGTGATCGTGTGGGAGGCCAGCTCCCAGGGGGGATCCGCGTCAAGCATCTTCTGGACGTCCTCGGCAGGAAGGTCCGCCCCCTCGGCCACCAGGTTCAGGACGCCCGGCCATTGGAAGTGCTCCAGCGCCGGAAACGCGGCAACGTACTGGCTCAGGTAGCCGTCGTCGAAGGTGAGAACGACCGGCTTCGGCGGTAGCTCGCCGTCTTCATACCAGGCGTCCTCGACCTGGTCGAGCGTGACCGCCTCGTATCCGTGCTCGTCGAGCCACTTCATCTGCTCCACGAAGTCGGCTTGCGGCACGAAGAGCTCCGGATACGCGCTGCCGTCCACCGGGGGTTGGATGGCGTGGTAGCCGATGATCGCGACGGGGCCGGTATAGGGCTCCCAGTCCGGTGGATAGGTCGTCGCGCTGGCCTGATCGCCCTGCCTGCCGCCTGCGCGATCCGGTTGAGCGCTTGAGGCCGGTCCTCCACCCTCGTCACCCGTGAGCGTCACGATCGCGATTGCTGTGATCGCTCCCAGGACCGCGAGCCCGGCGAGGGCCGCCAATCGCCTCCGCCAGCGCCGGCGCCGGGCGGCTTCCGCACGCCGGTGGCGCAGGTCGTCCGGAAGCTCGGTCAGATAGACGGGGTCGTCGTCGAACGGCGCGCTCACAAGCAGGAGCGAAAGTACCGGATGGCCCAGACCGCCAGCGACCGCTACGGGCGGGCGGCGCCGAGCGCGACCTCGAGTTCCTCCTCGGGCCCGGCGATCTCACCGTCGAGCTTTGCGCGGAGCGCAGCCGCGAGGCCGCGGCCGATTGCCGGGCCCTCGGGAATGCCCGCCGCGAGCAGGTCGTCGCCGTCGATCTCCAGGCGAATGTGACGCCACTCTGCGACGTAGCGGTCGAGCCATTCCGCCCTGAGCGCGCGGGCGAGCACCAGCGTCACGGCATCGCGTCCGCGTGCGAGCTCGACCGCCTGCGACGGGCGCGGCGGCTCCGCGGATGCGAGGTCGCGAGCGGCCTCGAGCCCCCGGCCGATGGCCGCGGCCAACACCGCGTCCTCGCGGCGCGCAAAATCCCTCCACGGTGCGGCCGCCATCAGTCCGCCGACACGGTCGATCAGGTCCAGCGACTGCGAGTCGACCGCGAGGAGGCCCCACTCCCGCAGGAGGTCAAATCCCTGGCGCGCCCTCGGCTCAGCGGCGAGCTTCCTGAGCTCGGCCTCGACGCGGTCTCGGGACACGGTCTCGAGGTCGGCGGCGCGAAGGAGCATCTCCGTCTCGTGCTCGAGCATGAACCCGTAGCGCGCCGCGTAACGGGCGCCGCGAAGGGCACGGGTGGGATCGTCGACGAACGAGCGCTCGTGCAGGACGCGCAGCAGGCCCTGATCGAGGTCGTGCGCGCCGCCATGCGGATCGATCAACTCCGGATCGCCCACCAACGGGATGGCCATGGCGTTGACCGTGAAGTCGCGGCGGGCGAGATCCTCGGCGATCGCCGCCGGGCGGACCTCCGGCAGCGCCCCTGGGTGGGGGTAGGTCTCGCTGCGGGCCGTAGCGAGGTCCACCTCGAGCCCGTCGAGCACGGCCGTCGCGGTGGCAAAGCGCTCGTGAGCGCGGACCTCGCCGCCGAGCTTGCGGCCCAGCGCCGCGGCATCACCCTCGACCACGAGATCCAAATCGCTCCGCTCCCGCCCCAGCAGGAGGTCGCGCACCGCCCCACCCACCAGATAGACGGACACGTCGCCGGCAGCCTCGCGCACACGCTCGAGACCCGCGCTCGCCCTCAGGCGCTCGCCGATCCGTTCGGCTTCGATCTCCGCTCCGTCATGCGGCATTTGAACGTCCTCTCAGAGACGTTCCCTACCATGACGGGCTTCGCGGATGGCTCGCCTGCTGAAAATCTGGCGCTCCTGGAGCGTGGGCCGCCGATTTGCCCTGGTCGGGGTGGTTGTGCTCGCCATCGCCGGTGCCGCGATCGCCGCCTACCTGGTGGCGAAGCGGCCGGCCGACGTCTCCAACCCGGACGCGGCATTCCACCAGCAGAAGCGCGTCAAGAAGAAGCCCGAGACCTTCAACTGGCCGATGTACGGCTACGACCCGGCGCGAGTCCGCTACCTGCCGGTCGAGGGCCTCAACCCTCCGTTCCACTCCTCGCTGTGGAGCTTCCAGGCGGGAGTACTCCTGGAGTTCCAGCCGATCATCGTCCACAGCGTCATCTACTTCATGGACAAGAACGCGACCTTCTACGCGCTGAACGCGGACCGCGGGCACATCATGTGGAAACAAGGCGTCGGCAGCCTGAACGCCTCATCCCCCGCGTACCACGACGGGCGGCTCTTTGCGGTCAACCTCGAGCCTCACCAGGCCGTGGCCCTCGACGCAAAAAAGAAGGGGAAGGTGCTGTGGCGGACGCCGCTTCCGGACCGCAGCGAGTCCTCGCCGCTCGTCCACAGCGGCAAGGTGATCTTCGGCTGCGAGTCCGGTGACATCTTCGCCCTGGACGAGAAGACGGGGAAGGTGCGATGGCAGACCCACACCAACGGCCCGGTGAAGGGGGCCCTCGCCTATCACGACGGGACGCTGTTCGCCACCAACTACGCGGGCGAGGTCTATGCGCTCGATGCCGGCAACGGCCACGTCAAGTGGCTGGCGCACACCCAGGGCGGCGGATTCGGCCGCGGTGGCGGGGTCTATTCGACGCCCACGGTCGCATATGGCCGGGTGTACCTCGGCGGCCTGGACGGCCGCGTCTACAGCTTCGTTGAGAAGACGGGCGACCTGGCCTGGAGCCAATCGACGGGTGCAGAGGTCTACTCATCGCCGGCCGTCGCCGACACTCCCCATGCACCCCCGACCGTGTTCATCGGCTCGCAGGACAAGCACTTCTACGCGCTGGACGCGAAGACGGGCGCTATCCGGTGGGAGCACTACCTCAACGGCAACATCCTCGGCTCCCCGAGCGTGGTGGACCGCACCGTTTACGTGTCGGTGATCGGACCCAACATCGGGACCTTCGCCTACGCGGTGAAGAAGGGCCAAAAGGTCTGGTACAGCGACCAGGGCGAGTACAACCCGGTGATCTCCGACGGGCAGCGGATCTACCTGACGGGGTACTCGACGATCCGCGCCTTCGAGCCCAGGCCGCCCGGCAAGCACGGCGAGGGGCTGGTCAACGCGAAGCGCCAGCGCCAGAAGGGTGGGTCAGACAAGTCCGGGGGCGGTCAAGGCAAGCCGGCGGCAAAGAAGGGTCGAGCGGACGGCCACAGCAAGCCGCACGGCTAGGCGATTCGCACGGGGATCCCCGACGCCCGCAGGTGCTCCTTGGCCTCCCGCACCGAGTAGGTGCCGTAGTGGAAGATCGAGGCGCACAGGACTGCATCCGCGGCACCCGTCTGGATCGCCTCGGAGAGGTGCCTCAGCTCCCCGGCTCCACCCGAAGCGATCACGGGCACGCTGACGGCATCCGCCACGGCGCGAGTGAGTTCGAGCTCATATCCCTGCGTGGTTCCGTCGCGGTCCATGCTGGTCAAGAGCACCTCCCCCGCCCCGCGCTCGGTCGCCTCGCGCGCCCACGCGACCGCCTCCCGGCCCTCGGCTGGATGGCGGCCGCCGTGCGTATAGACGTCCCATACATATCCCGCCGCCTCCTCTGCTTCGCGGACGGGGGCGGCGGGGTTGCCTAGCTTCGCGTCGATCGCGACGACGACGCACTGGGAGCCGAAGACCTCGGCGAGCTCGCCGATCAGCTCCGGGCGCTCGAGCGCAGCGGAGTTCACGGATACCTTGTCGGCGCCCGCGTCGAGCACCGCCTGCGCGTCCTCGACCGATCGGATGCCACCGCCGATCACGAACGGGATGAAGACGTTGTCCGCTGTGCGGCGGGCGAGCTGGACGATCGTCTCGCGGCGTTCGTGCGAGGCGGTGATGTCGAGGAAGATCACCTCGTCGGCCCCCTCCGCGTCGTAGCGGGCGGCGAGCTCGACTGGGTCGCCCGCGTCTCGCAGCCCGACGAAGTTCGTTCCCTTGACCACCCTGCCGCCATCGACGTCCAGGCAGGGGATGACCCGCGCCAGCGCCATCGCTAGCCCGTCGCCGCCTTCTTGACCAGCATCCAGAGCTCGTTCCGTTCGCTGTCGGTCAGGTTGGCTCGACGTCCCTTCGACTTGCGCATGAGCGCTCCGATGCGTTCACGATCGCCGGGTTCGAGGTTGTCCCACGCGCGCCTGCCGTGGCCGTAGACCATGCGCGCCGTCTCGTACAGCGCGAGCCAGCGCACCGTCTTGGCGCGGCCGATGAGCTTTGACGCGGTTCCGGGCAGGCCTGAAACGTTAGCCGCCGAGGGCGGCCTGTCCGTCGGCTACCGCGAACCTGCCCTCGTACAGCGCGCGGCCGACGATCACCCCCGCCAGGCTCCCGAGCGAGAGGTCGCGGAGCGCATGCAGATCGTCGAGCGTGCCGATGCCGCCGGAGTAGATGAGGCTCGCATGGGCCTGTTGGGCGGCCCGCGCGAGATTCGCCAGTTCCTCGACCGCCGGCCCGCCCAGCGTGCCGTCCACCTCAACCGGAGTGAACACGAACGTCCTAACGCCGCGTGCCGCGAGGTCGGCAAGTGTTTGCGCCGGCGTCGCGGCGGTGTCGCGCTCCCATCCCTCGACGGCCACGTGCCCGCGGCGCGCATCGAGACCGACGACGATTCGCTCGCCATGGTCCTCCGCGAGCGCGGCCACGAGACCGGGCTCGGCCAGCGCCGCGGTCCCGAGCACGACGCGATCTGCGCCCGCCTCCAGGGCCGCCGTGACCGCGCCGGCGTCCCGCAATCCGCCGCCGACCTGGACCGGCACCTCGGCCTCCGAGGCGATCCGGCGCACGTGCTCCAGATTCCGCGGTTTACCTTCGCGCGCACCGTCCAGATCGACGACATGAAGCGCTCGCGCTCCCTGTTGCAGCCAGCGGCGTGCGGCGTCGAGCGGGTCGTCGTCGTAGGCCGTCTCACGCCCGTAGTCGCCCTGAAGCAGCCGGACGGCGTGACCATCCCGGATGTCGATCGCCGGATAGAGGATCACGCCGGGACGGACGCGCAGATCTCGGCGAAGTTGGCGAGGACCCGAAGCCCCGCCGAGCTCGACTTCTCCGGGTGGAACTGCACGCCGTACAGCGGTGGCCGGGCAACGGCGCACACGAAGCGCTCACCCCACTCGGCGATTCCCAACACCTCCTCGTGCTCGCCGGGTCTCACGGCGAACGAGTGCACGAAGTAAAAGGGCGTGCCCGACGGCAGGCCGGACACGAGCTCGGATTCACGCTCCCAGTGCACCGGCTCCCACCCCATGTGCGGGACCTTCAGCCCCGGAGCGTCCAGGCCGGTGACCTCGCCTCGCAGGGCACCGATGCCCGCGTCGCCGCCCAGCTCGGTCGAGCTCTCGAAGAGGAGCTGGAGACCCAGGCAGATGCCCAGGACCGGAGTACCCGCCTCGACCCGAGCGGCTATGAGCGAGTCGAGCCCGAGCTCCCGTACGCGCGCCATCGCGCGGGGGAAGGCCCCGACGCCTGGGAGGATGACGCCCGCGGCACGCTCGGCCTCGACGGAGTCGCCGGTGATGTGGCCCTCGGCCCCGACCCGCTCGAGCGCCTTCTGGACAGACCGCAGGTTGCCCATTCCGTAGTCGAGGATCGCGATGCGGGTCAGCTGAGCGTTCCCTTCGTCGATGGCACGCCGTCCTCGCGAGGATCGATCTCGATCGCCTCACGCAGAGCGCGGGCGAACGCCTTGAAGCACACTTCGACCATGTGATGCGCGTTCGAGCCGTACTCGGTACCGACGTGAACCGTCAGCTTCGCGTTAGTCGCGACGGCGCGAAAGAACTCCTCCGTCAGCTCGGTCTCGAAGCCGGCAATCGAGGTCAGGGGGATCTCGGCCTGGAACAGGCAGAGTGGGCGGCCGGAAACGTCGATTGCGCAGACGCCGAGCGCCTCGTCCATCGGCACCTCCGCCGACCCGTAGCGGCGGATGCCGGCACGGTCGCCGAGCGCCTCGTCGAGCGCCTGGCCCAGCACGATTCCGACGTCCTCCACGGTGTGGTGGGCGCCCGTCTGGAGGTCTCCGTTGGCGTCTACGCGCAGTCCCAGAGCCGCGTGGCGGCCGAGCGACTCCAGCATGTGATCGAAGAAACCGATCCCGGTGGCAGCCTTGACCTCGCCGCCGTCGAGCTCGACCAGGAGCTCGATCTGGGTCTCGCGGGTCTTGCGGCTGATCTCAGCGGTGCGTGGCATGGCTCAAAGTACCTGGAAAACGTGGATGTTTGCGAATCACTCGCCGGCGCGAGCCGCAGCCGACTCGCCGTGCACGGGAAAACCCTCCACCCCGGAGAGCGCGCCGACGTACGGGACGAGATTCGCAGCGGCGCGGCGCGAGAGGGTCACGACAGAGGTCCGGCGCTGAAAGCTCCCCGGTCCAAGCGGGCCGCCGAACCGCGCCGCGCCGCCGGTCGGCAGGACGTGGTTGGATCCGGTGACGTAGTCGCCGAACGCCGCGGCGCCGCCCCGCCCGACGAACACGCAGCCGGCAATCCGGCCGCGGGCCGCCAGCTCGTCGGCGCCCTCGAACGCCAGCTCCAGGTGCTCAGGGGCCACCGAATCGGCGAACGTCAGAGCCGCCTCGACCCCGGTCGTCGCCACCAATGCCAGCGGCGCCCGGCCGACGCTCGGTCTCTGGGCCGCGAGCTCCTCGACGAGCTGTTCGAGGCGGTCCAGCAGCGCGACGTCCGGGGACGCGACGGCGAGCAGACCGTCATCGCCGTGCTCGGCCTGGGCGCAGAGGTCAAGCGCGATCCACTCGGGAACCGCGGTGCCGTCGGCGACCACCATCAGCTCACTGGGTCCGGCGATGCCATCGATCCCCACCACCCCCGACACCTGGCGCTTGGCCTCGGCCACATAACGATTCCCCGGTCCGGCGATCAGGTCCACCGGATCGATGGTCTCGGTGCCGTAGGCGAACGCGGCGATCGCCTGCGCACCCCCGATCGCATAGACCTCGTCGACCCGGGCAGCCGCGCACGCAGCCAGGACCGCCGCGCTCGGCCGACCTCGCGCTCCGGCCGGGCTGGCGACCGCGACGCGCGCCACCCCCGCGACCTTCGCCGGGACGCAGCACATCAGCACCGTTGACGGATAAGTCGCCCTGCCCCCGGGCGCGTACATCCCCGCCGCGAGGACCGGATCCGAGCGCACCTCGACCGCCTGGCCCTCCGGAAGCTGGACGGCAGCCGGACGATCGAGCACCTCGAGCTCGGCCCGCGCCACCGTGGCGAGGTTCTTCGTCGCCACCCGCATGGCGTCACGCACCTCCGGGTCGAGCAGGCCGGGCGCGGCGGCGATTGCGTCCGGGTCCACGCGCCACGACTCGGGCGCCTCCTCCCCGAGCCGCTCCGCGATCTCGCGCAGCGCCTCGTCGCCACGTTCACGCACGGCTTGGACGATCTCGTGAACGGCTTCGGCGACCTCCTCCTGCTGAGGGGCGAGCGCCCGCACCCGCGACGCCAGCGCCCGTGCCCCGGACCCGTCCCATTCGAAGCGCTCGATCTTCATCGAGTCGCCTCGCGCATGCGCTCGGCGAGCTCGTCGACCTCGGCCGCTCGAAGCTTGTGAGCGACCCGGTTGGCCACAAGGCGGGCGGTGCAGTTCGCGATCTCCTCCCGGACCTCGAGCTCGTTCTCGGCAAGCGTCCTGCCGGTGTCGACGAGATCGACGATGCCGTCGGCGAGGCCGACCAGCGGGGCCAGCTCCACCGACCCCTTCACCTCGATCACCTCCGCCCGGCGACCGGATTCGGAGAAATGGCGCTCCGCTGCACGCGGGTACTTGGTCGCGATCCGCATCGCCCCCAGGCGGCGCTCGGCCTCGGCGAGCCTGTCGTCGCCACGGCGGGCCGCGAGGACCATCCGGCACTGCCCGTACCCCAGGTCGAGAAGCTCGTAGACAGCGCGCTCGCGCTGCTCCATGAGGACGTCCTTGCCGGTGATCCCGAGGTCGGCTGCGCCCGCCTCCACGTATGTGGGCACGTCGGAGGGGCGCATGGTCACGAGGACCAGGTCTCCCGCCTCGAACACGAGGGCCCGTGAGTCGGATCTGACGGCGGCCGTGTCCACGCCGATCCGCTCGAGTAGCTCCAGCGTGCCGTCGAGCAGCGCGCCCCTGGGGACCGCGAGCTTGAGAGCGCCATCGCCGCGGGCCCGGCTTCCGAAGACAGCGCCGAGCCTCATGCCGGGGCCTCCTCACGCGAGGCCGCGCGTTCCTCCTCCGCCTGTGCGATGTGCACCCGCTCGAGGTAGAGCGCGAATCCGGCTGCGGGCAGCGCGCGGCCGAACCGCCCCACGAGCTCGTCGTAACGGCCACCCCCGCCGAGGATGTGCCCCACCGCCGGGTCGTACACCTCGAGGATGGCCCCGGTGTAGTAGCCGAGGTCGCGAAGAAGCCCCAGGTCCAGGCTGACACGGCCCGCCACGCCGCGCTCGCTGAGCGCTCCGTACGTCGCGCCAAGCCGCTGCGTCGCACGCTCCACCGCGGCCCCGCCGAGCTCGTGCGCCTCGTCGAGGACCTCCGCTCCCCCTCGCAGGTTGGGCAGGCGAAGCAGCGTCTCGCGCTCGCGGGGGCCAAGGCGTAGCGCGTCCACCTCTCGCTCGAGGCCGACGAGATCGTGGGCCGCCAAGAGCTCCAGGATCCCCTCGCGCCGCTCTCCCGAGACGTCGAGCTCCGTGAGCAGCTGCCGGTACAGATCGGCGTCGCCCAGGCCGATGACGGCGCGCGTTAGCCCGGCGGCGTCGAGCGCCGCGCTCAGGACCTCGATCACCTCGGCCGTGCCGTCGGGCGCGTCCACGCCGATCAGCTCTACCCCGGCCTGGGCGAACTCGCGCATCTGGCCACGCTGTGGACGCACGGCGCGGTAGGCGTTGGCGAAGTAAGAGAGTCTGAACGGCGGCTCCTCGGAGGCAAGGCGTGTTGCGACCAGGCGCGCGATCGGCACCGTCATGTCGGTGCGCAGCGCGAGCAGCTCGCCGTCGGCGTCGAAGAAGCGATAGGCGACCGGGGCACCGCGCTCGTCGCCGCGCGCCAGCACCTCGTCGTACTCGATCGTGGGCGTGGCGACCTCGCCGTACCCGTAGCGCTCGAACACGGCGGACAGGGCGCCCTGAAGGCGCCGGAGCTCGCGCATCTCGGCGGGCAGGATGTCCCTGGTTCCAGGCGGGATCCGGTGGATCATTCGCGCCACCTTAGTGTCTGTCCGTGAACTCCCCGTGCTCCCGGAGGGGTCCGGGACCGAGCGGGACCGGCTCGGCTCGGCTTCCTCATAGTGGCTGATATGCGGGAGGCGGGCCGAGCCCGTAGCGCGAAGCGTCCTGGGCGCCACCCCGGGGGTGCGAGGGGTTTGCGGACAGACGCTTGCCCAGGGGAATGCGTCGGACTTGGGCAGCGAGCGGCGCCTAAGCCGGTACCGGCTCGGCGCCGACTCGCTCGATCCTGGCGCCGAGCTCGCGCAGTCGCAGATCGATGTGCTCGTAGCCGCGGTCGATCTGGATGATGTTGCCGATCTCCGAGGTCCCCTCGGCGGCCAGCGCCGCGATGAGGATCGCCATCCCAGCCCGGATGTCCGGGCTGTCCACCCGTTCGCCGTGAAGACGGCACGGACCGTGAACGATCGCCCGGTGGGGATCGCACAGGATGATCCGTGCACCCATCGCAACCAGCTTGTCCACGAAGAACAGGCGGTTCTCGAACATCTTCTCGAAGATCAGGATCTGCCCATCGGCCTGCGTGGCAAGCGCGAGGGCGATCGAGGTGAGGTCCGCGGGGAAGGCGGGCCACGGCCCGTCCTCGATCTTCGGCGTCGCGTCGCCGATGTCCGCTCTCACCTGAAGGACCTGCTCCGGCGGGACCAGCACGTCGTTGCCGTCGATGTGGGACGTCAGGCCCAGCCGCTTGAACTGGCGCCTGATCATCGTCAGGTCGTTGGGATCGGCGTCCCGGACCCGCAGCTCGCCGCGGGTGGCCGCGGCGAGCGCCATGAAGCTCGCCACCTCGATGTGATCGGCGCAGATGCGGTGCTCGGCGCCGCCCAGCTTGTCACGGCCGTGAACGGTCATCACGTTCGAGCCGACGCCGTCGATGTCGGCGCCCATCTTGATCAGCAGGCGGGCGAGGTCCTGGACATGTGGCTCACAGGCGGCGTTGCCGATGGTCGTCGGGCCCGGCGTGAGCGCCGCCGCCATCAGGGCGTTCTCGGTCGCCATCACGGACGGCTCGTCCATGAAGATCCCGCATGGGGCAAGTCCGCCGTTGGGCGCCGAGAGCTCGATCCAGCGGTCCCCCTGGACCTGCGCTCCCATGTCGGTGAAGGCATCCAGATGTGGGTCGAGGCGCCGTCGCCCGATGAAGTCCCCGCCGGGGGGCGGCATGCGAACCTCGCCGAATCGGGCCAGGAGAGGGCCCGCGAGCAGGAACGAGGCCCGGATGCGCGCGGCGAGCTCCTCGTCGACGGTCGTGTCGGAGACGGAATTGGCCTGCAGGCGCAGCTCGTTTTGGCCGCTCCAGTTCACCTTGACGCCCAATCCCTCGAGCAGGGCGACCTGGCTCTCGGTATCGCGAATGCGCGGGACGTTGCTGAGGACGATCTCCTCGCCGGTGAGTAGGCAGGCTGCGAGGATCGGGAGGGCGGCGTTCTTGTTGCCGGCCGCGGTGATCTCCCCCGAGAGCGGCATTCCGCCCTGGATGACGAACTTCTCCATCAGCGCGGCTAGGGTAACAACGGGTCATGGCCGAACCGACGCGTGCGGACGCATGGGCATTGGTGTGCGAGTGGATCGAGTCCGACTCGCTCCGCAAGCACGTACTGGGGGTCGAGGCCGCGATGCGGGGCTACGCCCGGCGCGACTCCGAGGACGAGGAGAAATGGGCCATCACGGGCCTGGTCCACGACCTCGACTACGAGCGCTATCCGGATCCGGACACGGGCCATCCGCGCTACGCGCTGAAGGAGCTCGAGGCCCGGAACTATCCGCCCGACGTCATCGACGCCGTCGCCGGCCATGCCGAATACCTCGGCGTCCCGCGTGAGACACGTCTCGCGAAGACGCTCTACGCCGTCGACGAGCTGTCGGGGTTCATCGCCGCGTGCGCTCGCGTACGCCCGACCGGCCTCGAGGGGATGAAGCCAAAGTCAGTGCGCAAGAAGCTCAAGCAGCCCTCGTTCGCCGCGAAGGTCGACCGCGGGCAGATCGCTCAGGGGATCGAGGAGTTGGGCGTGGACGAGGGCGAGCACATAAAGCTCATCATCGACTCGATGGCGGCGAATGCCGCCGAGCTCGGGCTGCAGTAGTAGGACGCCGCCAGGCGAAGGTGGCAGCCTCCTATTGCCAGCGACCGCCGGCCTTGGCCCACTCCAGCAGATGGTCTACGGAACAGAAGTCGTCTGGGATCCGGTACTCGCCGCGATGACGGACGAGCAGAACGTGGACGTCACTCAGTTCGCGGCCGCAGTGCGCGCAGGTCCTGCTCGCGCCCTCGTTCGGCGGTGGCGCGTCGAGCTCGCCCGCCTCCCAGTGCGGGCCCTGGATAGCCCACGGGACCACGTGCTCGAGCCGGCAGAAGGTGGCCCGTCGGTCACCGGCGGGCTCGTACAGGCGAAATCCGTCGTCTGACTCGACGCTCGTCCCACACCACGTGCACGCCCGGTTGGCCACAGCTCCCTAAGTAATACCCTCGCGCGGCGATGGCGGCACTCGAGATAGTGGCGCTGGAGGGCGATCAAACCGGCCAGGAGCTCCTGGGGCAGGCGCTGCGAGTGCTGGATCCAGGCGTTCTCGGTCTCGAGATCGAGCTCATCCGATTTGATCTCTCGCTGGAGAACCGGCGCCGGACCCGAAACGCGGTCTGCGAGGAGGCGGCGGATGAGATGCGCCGCACCGGCCTGGGGCTGAAGGCGGCGACCATTACGCCGGAGGGCGCCGACGACGTCGGTAGCCCCAACCGGATCATCCGCGAGGCGATCCACGGGACGGTGATCCTGAGGACGGGGCGGCGCATCCCCGGCGTGACGCCCGTTGGCGGCATCCACCACCCCATCGTCGTGTGCCGCATGGCCGTCGGCGACGCCTATGGGGCCGAGCAGTGGCGCGAAACGACGGATGGCCACGAGGTCGCGCACCGGACCGAGACCATCAGGCGCTCGCACTGCCGCGCGGTGGCGGAGTACGCCTTTCGCTCCGCCGCGCAGCTCGGCGGCCGAGTGTACGGCGGGCCGAAGTGGACCGTTAGCCCGATCTACGAGGGGATGCTCAAGGAGGAGATGGACGCCGCCGCCGAGCGCCATCCCGAGGTGGGCTATCAACCGGTGCTGATCGACGCGACGCTCGCGGGCCTGGTCACCGGCGCCGCGTCGGAGCCCCTCGCGATCCCCTGCCTCAACCGCGACGGCGACCTGCTCTCAGACCTCGTGCTACCGCTGTTCGGGTCGATCGCGGGCGCCGAGTCGGTGCTGCTTGCTCTCGACGACGACATGCGGACGATCGTGGCGATGGCGGAGGCGCCGCACGGCACCGCGCCGGCCCTCGAGGGAAAGGACGTTGCCAACCCGATGGGGATGATCCTCGCGGCCGCAGCGCTGCTCCACCACGCGGCCGAGGCCGGCGCCGAGGAGGCCGAGCGAGGCTCGCGGGCGATCTACGACGCGGTGCTCGGCGCAACCGCGGCGGGAGTGCGAACATCCGATCTCGGCGGTCACGCGGGAACCACCGAGTTCACCGACGAGGTCATTGAGCGCGTGCGATCGGCGCCGGGGACCTGACGGCCTCGCTCAGGCGCTGCTGCTCGGCGCCTGTCCTCCCCCGCTGCCCGCACCGACACGCCGCCATTGGGCGATCTTGCCGTCGCGGATCACGAACGAGGTCTTGGCAAGGGTCCCGATCCCCGGCCCGCAGGACCCCGGACCGGGGCGCTCGATCAGCCGAAACGTGGCGGTTGTGAATTCCCCGGCCGTATCGGCTCGGACGAGCCGTGCGCCGCATGGGAGCGTCTCGTTGAAGCGAACCGCGTCCTCCGTGCTTCGGATGTGCACCAGGATCGGGCCGTTCTCGGCCACGCTCGGGATCGCGAAGTAGCCCGCCGCGGCGTCGACGTCGCCTTTGCGCAGTGCCGTGACCCAGCCGTTGATCACCTGGACGTCTGCCTGGTTGGCGTCACCGGGGATGGTGGTCGTGGCGGTGCTGGCGCTCATCGAGTCGCTGCCGCCGCAGGCGGTCAGGGCAAGTAGGGCGAGCATGAGAGCGGCGCATGCGAGCCGAGACGTCACAGTTGGGAGTATCGCTTCCGTTTTTCGGATCGAGTGAAGGATTCACCACATATAACGTGGTCAATCACTCACTCGATTTCCGCCGCGCTTGCCTAGGATCGGTTTCGTGGCCGATCCCCTCAACGATCGTGACCAGGTGACTGCGGCGCTTTCCGTCGCCGCCGAGGAGGCGCGGGCCTACCTCGCCGACATCGACTCGCGCGCGGTGCTGGATCCGGGCGCCGAGGAGCTCATCCACGGGTGGGCCGATCCGATGCCCGAGGACGGTGATGGCACGCTCGCCGCGGTTCGCGACCTGGCGGCACGCGGGCAGGAGGCGGCGACGCGGTCGAGCGGGCCTCGCTTCTTTCACTTTGTCATGGGTGGAGGTACGCCGGCGGCGCTCGCCGCGGACTGGCTGACGGCCGTGTTCGACCAGGTCGCGTTCGGATGGGCGTCCTCGCCGATGGCCGCTCGTCTCGAGCAGGTCGCCGCCGATTGGCTGCGGCAGCTGTTCGAGCTTCCGGAGGAGTTCGGTGGAGTGCTGACGAGCGGCGCGACATTGGCCAACTTCGCGGCCCTCGCGGCGGCTCGGGGCTGGTGGGCCGAGCAGCGTGGCGTCGATGTCGATCAGGAGGGGCTCTCGACGCTGCCGCCGCCACCGATTCTCGCGAGCGGCTACATCCATCCGAGCGCGATTCAGGCGATCGGGATGCTCGGGATGGGCCAGGCGAACGTCGAGCGCTTCACGCGCGATGCCGCGGGTCGCCTCGATGTGGACGCGCTCGAATCCAGGCTCCGGGAGCTCGGCGACCCGGCGATCATCGTCGCCAGCGCCGGTGAGGTCAACGCGGGCGACGTCGATCCCATCGAGCGAATGGCGGACCTGGCGGAGGAGTACGGCGCGTGGCTGCACGTCGACGGGGCGTTCGGGCTGTTCGCACGGGTCGCGCCAGAGGCTCGTGAGCTGACGGCCGGCGTCGAGCGGGCGGACTCGGTCATCGCCGACGGCCACAAGTGGCTGAACGTGCCGTACGACTGCGGCTTTGCCTTCGTGCGCGAGCCGGCCCGCCTGGTGCGCACGTTTAACGTGGGCGCTCCGTATCTCCCCTCGCCGGACGATCCGCGCCCCAATCCGGGCTTCCTGGCGCCCGAGAACTCGCGGCGGGCCCGGGCCTTCGCGGTTTGGGCAACGCTGCGTGCCTACGGGCGAGCGGGCTACCGGGAGATGGTCGAGCGGCACCTCCGCGTGGCGCGGCACTTGGGCGAGCGGATCGACGCGTCCCCGCAGCTCGAGCGCCTGGCGGACGTGAAGCTCAACATCGTGTGCTTTCGCGCGCGCCCGGAGGGCACCCCCGAGGAGGAGCTCGACAAGTTCAACCGCGAGCTCGGCGAGGCGCTCCTTCGCGACGGCCGTGTGTTCGCGGGCACCACGAGCTACGAGGGAAAGGTGGCCTTCCGCCCGGCGATCGTCAACTGGCGGACGCAGGAGGAGGACGTCGACTTACTCGTCGACGTATTGCTCGAGCTGCTCGAGGCTCGCCGCCCGGCCGCCTGACCTCCTCCTCCCTCACCGTCGCCGCCCTCGTGCTTCCAGCCACCGGGCGTGTTCGCGCCCGAGCTCGTCGACCGGCTCGTCCCCCTCGACGAGCTCACCGAGCAACGCACCCCAGCGCGCCTCGGCGCGAAGCGTGGCCGCGACCTGGAACAACAGGCCCTCCATCCGCCGCAGGAGCAGGGCTTCGGGTGGAAGGGTCATGTTGCGCATCTGCTGGAGGAGCTCGGTGTTGCGCTGCTCACGAAGAGCCTCGCTGCCACGCCACATGTCCTCGGGGCTCAGGCGGAGCGGTCTGTCGCCGCGAAGCCACCATGACATTGCGCGCATGTGCTCGAGCAGCAGCAAGCCGTCCCACTCGGTTCGATCCCGCAGGTATCCCAGCTCACGCAACGCGCTGACGAGCGCCTCCTCGTCGCCGCCGCGGATCGCCGCGAAAATCACGCCTTCCCTGTCCAGGTAGCCGTGCGGAAGCTTCCGCACCATTCCGAAGTCGAGGAAGGCGACCCGCCCGTCGCCGCAGAGGAGGTAGTTGCCCGGGTGCGGATCGCCCAGCGCGAGGTCGAGCTCCCGGAGCGTGCCGTAGAAGAAGCGGTAGACGATCTGCACGTAGCGATCCCGCACCGCATCGGGCTCCCGGCCGACGGCGGCGAAGTCGATGCCGTCCATCCACTCGCTGACCAGCACGCGCCGCCGGCTGAGGCTCGTGTCGACCGCGGGCACCGTGATGAACGGGTGGTCTCGCCAGAAGCGAGCGAGCGTGCGATGACTCGAGGCCTCGAGTTCGTAGTCGCACTCGGCCGCGATGCGCTCGCTGAGCTCCGCCAGCACCGGCTTGACATCGAGACCGGGCATCAGCCGGCGCAGGAGCGGCGCGAGCATGCGCACGTTCCGCATGTCCGACTCGACGGCCTCGCCGATGCCCGGGTACTGGACCTTCACGGCGACGTCTTTGCCGTCCGTTGTCCGCCCGCGGTAGACCTGCCCGATGCTCGCGGCCGCGGCCGGCTCGGGGTCGATCGACTCCAGGACGCGGTCGGGATCGGTCCCCCACTCGTCTGCGAGCACCTTTCGCATCTGCATCCAGCCAACGGCCGGAACGTTGTCGCGCAGTGAGGCCAGGCGCTTCTGAAGATGAGCGGACTGGTCCTCGTCGAGTCCCGGGAACTCGACCGTGGATAGGACCTGGCCCGCCTTCATGGCCGCGCCGCGCATCGTCGCGAGCTGGTCGACCAGCGAGTCGATCGTCGCCACCAGACGATCACCGCGCCGGCGCCGCTGGTCCTCCTCGCTGCCGCGCCCGTCGACGCGATCGCCGGCCCAGCGGGCCGCCCCGCCCGCAGCGACTCGCCCCAGGCGCAACGTGCGGGCCGCCCGCCCGCGGGTCGGATTTCGCTGCTGACGATCGGCCATGTTCTGTGGCGAGGAGCTTTAGCTCCAAAACTGGCAGGTGCCGTTCATTGGTTTCCAGTCTGTCAGGGCTGATTCCGCCGATTTGCGGCCGCGCCTCAAACGGAAGCTGTGAACCGTGCCGTGCTCAGGTTCGCGTCTTGCCCTGCCGCAGCATCTCGAGCGCCTTGGCCACCCGCCGCTCACGCGTTTCGTCGCGCTTGGCTTCCTCGATCCACCGGGCGTACTCCTTGCGGTGTGTGTAGGACAGCCCGTCGAAGGCTGCACGCGCCGCCGCGTCCTCGGCGAAGGCATGGGCGAGCGCTGTCGGGACCTCAACCTCGCGCGGAGCGGTGTCGAGCTCGAGCTCGAGCTCGACTGAGTCGCCGGCCTCGACCCCGGCCTCCTCGCGCACCGAGCGGTTCAGGCCCAGCAGGAACTCGCCGCGCATACGGCTGACCGTGGTGCGCCAGGTGTAGCCGTTGACTGTTGCGACGACCGGAAAGCGCTTCGCGCCCTCTCCGACAGCCGTCACGTGCTCTTCGTCGAGCACTACCGCTGCGGCTGGACCCCTGGATACGAGCGTCGCGGTCAATCGGACCGAGCCCATGCCGTAATTCTGGCAAGAGGCGCTTGCTTTCCGCCGCTCCGTGTACGAACATGTGTTCGTATGCGTCGAGAGACGGCCGAAAGCGTCATCGCCTGCGCGCTGATCCCGCGCTTCACCCTACTTGCGGTGGTCGAGGGGCGCCGGGAGCTCCTGCTTCGCCCCATGGCGATGGCGCCGGAGCCCGGAGGGCCGCAGGTGATCGGAGAGGCGTCGGGCCCAGCGGAGGCGTTCGGAATTCATGCAGGGATGAGGCTCGGCGAGGCGCTCGCGCGCTGCCCCGAGCTGGCGCTGGTGCCGCCTGATCCGGAACGAGCGGAGGCGGCATGGGAGGACGCACTGCTGCGCCTGGAGGGGATCGGCGCCGCGATCGAGCCCGGCCGCCCCGGGGAGGCCTTCTTCGAGGCGGGTGGGCTGCGGGGGCTCTACGGGACCGTCGAACGGGCCCTGCGGCGGGCGCGCGACGCGATCGGGCCGCCGGTGCGACTCGGGGCCGGCCGAACGCGCCTCGTCGCTTACGCCGCCGCGCAGCGCAGCCGGCCGCGGAAGGCGCCAGTCGTCGTGCCGGCGGCGATGACGCGCTCGTTCCTGGCGCCGCTGCCGGTGAGCCTGCTGCGGGAGCGGCTGGACGATGAGTGGGGACGCGTCGACCTGCCCGACAAGCTCGAGCGCTTGGGGGTCGAGAACCTGGGCCAGCTCGCGGCGCTTCCGGACGGCGCGATCTCCGACCGCTTCGGGCGGCTGGGGCTTGTGGCGCTGCGGATGGCGCGTGGCGGCGAGGAGCCGCTTCGGCCCCGCCGCGTGCCAGAGGGACTGATCGAGGGAATCGAGCTCGGTGAAGCGATCTCCGGGCCGCAGCTGGAGCGGGTGGTGGCGCTTCTAGTCGATCGCCTGCTGGCGAATCCCACTCGGCAGGGACGCAGCCTGCGGCGCATGCGGCTGGCGGCGCGGCTGGCCGGGGGCGGCGGCTGGCGCGACGAGGCGGCGCTGCGCAAGGCGAGCGCCGACCACGATCGCCTGCTCTTGGCGCTGCAGGCCAAGCTGGGTGCGATTCCCGGACCGGTCGTCTCGCTGACTCTGCGAGTGCTCGAGATGGGCCCGGCCACCGGCGATCAGGCGACGATCGACGAAGGCGCGGCGGAGAGCCGGCGCAGGCGGCTGGCGGAGGCGGTTCGCCAGGCGCGGGCAGCGGGTGGCAAGGACGCGGTGCTGCGGGTGATCGACGCCGACGTCGAATCTCGGGTGCCCGAGCGGCGCTCGCTGCTCACGCCCTACCAGGAGGAGGGCTCGTGAGCCGGCAGTCCGTGTACTGGCCCGAGCCTGTGAGGGTCGAGGCCGGTGACAACGGTGAGCCCGCGGCCGTCGATTCGGTGACCGTCGACGCCGTCCGCGAGGAATGGCTCGTGGAGGACCGCTGGTGGACCCCAAAGCCGCTCAGCCGCCGCTACTTCGAACTGGTCCTCGCCGACGGGCGGAACGTCGTCGTCTTCCGGGAGCCGGACGGCGGCGACCGCTGGTTCCTGCAACGCGCATGAGCTACGTCGAGCTGCACTGCCACTCCGCCTACTCGTTCGGCGACGGGGCATCGGCGCCGGAGGAGCTGGCGCACCGTGCCGCAGAGCTGGGATACGAGGCGCTCGCGCTCACCGACCATGACGGCGTCTGGGGTGCGATGGAATTCGCGCAGGCGTGCGAGGCGTTCGGCGTGCGGCCGATTGTCGGAGCGGAGATGACTGTGGAGGGCTTTCACGTCACTCTGCTCGTCGAGACCGCGGACGGCTGGCGAAACCTCTGCCGGCTGGTGACCGAGGCGCACCGCGACACGCGACCGCACCCGGATCGGGAGCCACTTCCTCCCTCCCTATCGCTCGATTCGCTCACCGAACGGGCCGAGGGGATCGTGTGCCTGTCGGGGTGCGCCCGCGATGGAGCGCTCGCCGCTCACTTCGAGCGCACCGGAGGCCGGCCGGGGGCAGCCGGCGCCGCGGCGGCGATGGAGACCGGGCAGCGGCTGGTCGGCGCGTTCGGACGCGAACGGTTCCGGGTCGAGCTCCAGCGGCCGTTCTGGCGCCGCGATCGGGCGCGAAATCGCTGGCTGGCGGGACTCGCCGAGCGGCTGGGAGTCGCGTGCGTGGCGACCGGGGACGTCCACATGCACGATCCGTCGCGGGCGGCGCTCCAGGACGTGCTGTGCTCGGTTCGGCTGGGCGGGACGCTCGAGGAGACCGAACCTCGGCGGCGCGGTAACGGGACGTCGCACCTCGCTTCCGCCGCCGAGATGACCGCCCGCTTCACCGACCATCCCGAAGCGGTCGCGGAGAGTGGACGCCTGGCGAAGCGCCTGCGCTTCGATTTGACGAAGGACCTCGGCTATCGGTATCCGGGAGCGGAGGACCCGGGCGCCGACCGGACGCTGGCGGAGATCTGCCGGGCGCGCCTTGAGCATCGCTACACCGGTGAGCCCGAGCACGTCGAGGCGAGCCGGCGCCTGGAGGACGAGCTTGGGCTGATCCGCAAGCTCGGGTTGTCCGGGTTTCTGCTCCTTCACTACGACATCCTCGAACTGGCACGGGAGGTGGCCGCGGAGGTCCGGGGGCCGGATTCGGCGCGATCGCTTTTGCCCCCCGGGCGCGGGCGCGGGTCCAGCGTGAGCTCGCTCGTCTGTTACCTCACCGGCCTGTCACATGTCGATCCGGTGCGCAACGGGCTCTTTCTCGGGCGATTCCTGAACGAGGAGATCTCGGAGGCTCCCGACATCGACCTCGACTTTCCGCGGGACATCCGCGAGAAGCTGATTCCGCGCGTGCACGAGCGTTATGGAAGGGATCGCGCCGCGCTGGTGGCGGCGTTCGCGTGCTACCGCTCGCGCGGGGCGGTGCGGGACTTCGGCAAGGCGCTGGGGCTGCCGGCGGGCGAAATCGAGAGGGTCGCGCGCACGGTGGAGATGTACGACCGGCCCGAGTCCGTCGAGGAGGACATGGCGGCGGCGATCGGCGGCGAGCGCGCGCGGTCGGGGCGGTGGCGGGCGCTCGCCAGGCTCGCCCACGACGCGTGGGGGCTGCCGCGCCACGCGTCCCAGCATCCGGGCGGGATGGTGATCTCCACCACGCCGCTCGTCGACATCTGCCCTGTGCAGCCGGCGGCGATGGAGGGCCGCCAGCTGGTGCAGTGGGACAAAGACTCCTGCGCCGACGCTGGCTTTTTGAAGATCGACCTGCTGGGGCTCGGGATGCTGTCGGCGGTGGAGCGGGCGGTCGACCAGATCGCTTCTGTGCGCGGTGAGCGGGTGGATCTGTCGCGGATCCCGCTCGACGACCCGGAGACCTTCCGGACGATCCGCGCGGCCGACACCACGGGAGCGTTCCAGATCGAGAGCCGCGCGCAGATGCAGATGCTGCCGCGCACGCGGCCGGAGACGATCGACGACCTGACGGTCCAGGTGGCGCTGGTGCGCCCGGGGCCCATCCAGGGCGGCGCGGTTCACCCGTACCTGGATCGGCGCGAGCGGCTGCGGAAGGATCCGGAGTACGAGGTCCCGTACGAGCATCCCTCGCTCGAGCCGATCTTGAGCGACACGCTCGGGACGATCGTCTTCCAGGAGCAGGTGATCCAGGTGGCGATGGCGCTCGCGGGATTCAGCGCCGGCGAGGCCGAGGGATTGCGGCGGGCGATGAGCAGAAAGCGCTCTGAGCAGGCAATTTTGGCCTACCGGGACAAGTTCGTCGCCGGCGCGATGGGGCGTGGCGCGAGCCGTGAGGTCGCCGAGCGGGTGTTCGAGCAGATCCACGGATTCTCCGGATTCGGGTTTCCGAAGGCGCATGCGGTGGCGTTCGGCCTCCTCGCCTACCAGTCGACCTGGCTGCGGGTGCACTACGGACCTGAGTTCCTGTGCTCGCTCCTGAACGAGCAGCCGATGGGCTTCTATCCGCCGGACGCGCTCGTGCACGAGGCGCAGCGGCGCGGAATCGAGGTGCGTACGCCGGACATTGGCCGGAGCGACGTGGAGTGCACCGTTGAAGGAGCGGCGGTCCGGATCGGGCTGGGTTACATAACCGGGCTGCGAGAGGACGAGGCGCGGGCGCTTGTCGACGAACGAGAGCGCGGCGGTCCCTACTCCGATCTCGCCGAGCTGGCGTCGCGGTCGGGGGTCGGGCCCGACGGGCTCGAGCGGCTGGCATGGGCCGGTGCGTGTGAGCGGATCGGCGGCGGCGATGAGCTGCGGCGGCGCCAGGACCTGTGGCGGCTGGGTGTTGCCAACGGCGCGCGGCGCGAATCCGACCAGATTCAGCTCTCCCTCCCCCTCCCCATCCCGGCGCCGCCGACGCTGCGGGAGCTCGATTCGTGGGAGCGCCTGCTGGCCGATTACTCCTCGACCGGAATCGCGATCGCCGAGCATCCGATGACGCTGATCAGACCGGGCCTGGACGACGGGATGGCGACGAGCGCCGACCTGGAGCGGTTGCCGAACGGGAGCTTCGTGCGCGTTCCCGGGATGGTGGTCGCACGGCAGCGCCCGGCGACCGCAAACGGAGTCGTGTTCATGCTGCTGGAGGACGAGGTCGGCACGGTCAACATCGTGGTGCCGCCGCCGGTCTATACGAGGTTCCGAATGGCGGTCCGGACGGCCTCCTTCGCGCGGGTCGATGGGAAGCTGGAGCGACGCGAGGGCGTGATCAACGTCGTCGCCCGGGCCGTGCATGCCCTGTCGACGCCCGATCAGCCGGCGTCGAAGGTGCGGCAGATCGAGCCGCCCGTCGAGCGGGAGACGGGGCGGCACGGTCGCGACGGCGGCGTGGTCGCCGATCCGCGAACCGCCGAGCTCGCAGCGGTCGCGCCGACCGCGCACAGCTTTGGACGCCGCGGGCGGTGATCACATCGCGCTTGTTCAAGCGGTTTGC
The DNA here is from genome assembly GCA_045805825.1 of Solirubrobacterales bacterium. Lineage (GTDB taxonomy): Bacteria > Actinomycetota > Thermoleophilia > Solirubrobacterales > 70-9 > AC-56. Next base: position 981 of record JBJMKM010000081.1, on the reverse strand, counting down.
GACGTGTCTGGAATCCGGATGCAACTTCCCTTGCAGAACATATGTTCCGTCCGAGCCCGTTCATAGATTGCCGGCCATGTTCCACGGGCGCAACGACCTTGGGCAGCGAGTAGTCGACGGTGTCGACCTCGTGATCGACTTCGCCACGCTTGGCGAGTACGGCCTTGAGGCGACACGCGCGGAGGGGTCCGCTCGCCAGCGGACCGACCGGCGACCCAGACCCGATCGCCGGCCCGGATGGGAGGCGCCGGCGCGGGCCCCCCGCAGCGCCTGTGGGACGACGCGCGAGACCGCGGCCCGGCCGACGACAGGCGACCACCACGAGTGGCGCTTCCCGGGCTCGCGGCCATCGCGTGCGAACTTCCGCGCCGCGGTCGAGCGCTACGCGGCCTAGGCAAAGAAAAAGCCGCCCCACAGGGCGGCTTCATAAGGAAAGACCGGCGGCGACCTACTCTCCCAGGCGGTTGCCCACCAAGTACCATCGGCGCTGAGGGGCTTAACGGCTCTGTTCGGAATGGGAAGAGGTGTTTCCCCCTCGCTATGACCACCGAAATCAAGCGGGACCAAGCCCCGGCGAGGCTTGAAAACTGCACGCAGGCCAAAAAGAAGATAAATACCGTCAAGCCCTCGCCGCATTAGTACCGGTCTGCTGAGCGGGTTGCCCCGCTTGCACAGCCGGCCTATCGACCTGGTGGTCTACCAGGCGGCTTACTCCCTCAAGGGGATGGGAGAGCTCATCTCGAGGTTGGCTTCCCGCTTAGATGCTTTCAGCGGTTATCCAATCCGCACGTAGCTAACCTGCGATGCCCTTGGCAGGACAACAGATACACCAGAGGTGCGTTCATCCCGGTCCTCTCGTACTAAGGATGACTCCTCTCAACTCTCCAACGCCCGTGGCAGATAGGGACCGAACTGTCTCACGACGTTCTGAACCCAGCTCGCGTACCGCTTTAATGGGCGAACAGCCCAACCCTTGGGACC
>JBJMKM010000080.1:0-10165 GCA_045805825.1 Solirubrobacterales bacterium | reverse complement strand
CGCTCGAGGTTCTCGCGCGCCTTCTCGGTGTCGCCGATGCGCCCGAATACCCGCCCGAAGATCCCGTGGGCGCGCGAGGCCGCCCGCATCTCCCCCATGCGCTCGGCCAGCCGCAGCGCCTTCTCGGAGGCGTAGATCGCGAGCATGTTGTCGCCCGTGTGCATGTAGAGCGACGCCGCCTCCTCGTACAGGCGCACGAGCTCAAGGCACGCCGGGCCGTCCTTGAGGAGGTCGATGCCCTTTTGGTAGTGCTCGATCGAGCCGTCGCGGTCGCCCTTGTGCCAGAGCGCCGCGCCGATCTTGCGATGCAGGTCGCCCACCCGCGCCAGGTCCTCCTGGCGCCGATGGAAGTCGAGGCACTCCTCCCAGACCTCCGTTGCGCGGTCGACCCGGCCGAGGCGCAGAGCGACGTCACCGAGCTTCTCGGCGATCCGCACGCGCACGGTGGGATCCGAGCCCGAGGTCTCGAGCTCGCGGCCCACCGAAAGAGCCGTCTCGTACTGGTTGATTGCCTCCTGGTTGGAGTACAGGGAGGCGGCGGCATCGCCGGCCGACTCGAGGGCGGTGAGAGCCTTGCTGTTGATCTCCCGCAGCTCCGCCTGGTCGACGTCGGCATCCGCCCCCAGCGCAGCGGCGCGGGCATAGTGATCGGCCACCATCGCGACCACGCCCTCCGATCGCTCCGCGGCGCGCTCCTCGATGAAGGAGGCGACCTGAGCGTGCTTTCGGGCGCGGAGCGACTTCGGCAGGGTCGAGTACGCGACGTCCCGGATCAGGACGTGCTTGAAGGCGTATTCCTGCTCGCCCGCGAGCCTGCTGCCGGCGCTCGAGACCACGAGGTCCTTCTCCTCGAGGCCGTTGAGGGCAGCCGGCAGGTCGATGCCCTCCTCCTCGTGAAGGCCCGCGATCGACCCCCTCCAAAAGGTCTGGCCGACGACCGACGCGTGCTGAAGCACTCTTCGCTCGGGGACGGAGAGCGAGTCCAGTCGGGCCGCGAGTACGGCATGCACCGACTCTGGGAGGGTGTCGACGTCCTTCGAGCCCTCCTCGCGGATGCGGTTGACCATCTCCTCGACGAACAGCGGGTTCCCGGCCGAGCGCTCCGCCACCTGCGGAACGAGGTCCCCGTGGCCGTTCGAGCCGTTCGAGGCAGTGCCGTTGGCGAGCAGAGTCGTCACGAGCTCGCGGGCTTCGCCCTGGGACAGCGGCTCGAGGGAGATCGTCGTGTAGTTGCGGCGGCCGCCTCCCCAGCCGGGACGGCGCTCCAGGAGCTCGTCCCGCGCCAGGCAGACGATCAGCGCCGGGCCGCGGATCCAGCGCGCCATGTAGTCGATGAGGTCGAGCATTCCCTCGTCGGCCCAGTGGATGTCCTCGATCGCAATGACGACCGGCCAGCGCTTGCTGGCCGCTTCGACCAGCGAGCGGACCGCCGAGAAGAGGCGGTCGCGGATCTGCTGGGGATCGTCGGAGTCATGCACGCCGGTCGCGGCTGCCAGTTCGGGCGGAGGCTCGATTCCAAGCGGGCGGGCGATCGTCGCCGCCAGCCGGTCCGGTGGCTCGTCGGTCTCGAGGTACGAGCTCACCGCCTCGATGCCGTTGACGAGCTTCCCCCAGGCAAGCTCGGAATCGTCCGTGTCGACGATCTCGAACTGGCCGCGGATGATCTCCCCAAGCGCCCAGTAAGCGAGCCCGGCCCCGTAGGCGGGGCAGTGGCCCACGCGGAACGCCGCCTTCTGCTCGCGCTCGGCGAGTTCGGTTGCGAACTCGCGCAGCAGCCGGGTCTTGCCGACCCCGGCCTGTCCGATCACCGTGACGAGGTGCGGGCGCTCCTCGCGGACGACCCGGTCGAACAGGGACAGCAGAAGCGATGATTCGTCCTCGCGGCCGATCAGCGGCGCCGCTCCGCGCGAGCCCCGAGCGGCGGTGCCCGACACCAACAGGCGCACGGCCTCCCACGCGGGCACGGGCTGGGCCTTGCCCTTCAAATTGAGCGGCTCGAGCTCCTCGTACTCGATCATGCCGCGGGTCAGCCGGTGCGTCGTGGTTCCGACGGTCACGCTTCCGGGGCGCGCGGCGGACTGCAGCCGCGACGCGACGTTCACCGCGTCGCCGATCACGGTGTAGCCATCGCCCACCTGACCCGCGAGGACCTCGCCTGTGTTGATGCCCACGCGAAGCGAGAACCGGACCCCGGTAGCGGCCTCGATGTCCTTGTTGATCTCGTCCATCGCGGCCTGCATCGCAATGCCGGACCGGACCGCGCGCTCGGGATCGTCCTCGTGCGCCACCGGAGCGCCGAAGACCGCCATGACGTTGTCGCCGATGTACTTGTCGACCGAGCCGCCGTAGCGCAGGACCTCCTGCCCAAGCCGCCGCAGCGCCCGATCGACGAACGACTTCACCGCCTCCGGATCAAGCCGCTCGGCGACGGCCGTGTAACCGGAGAGATCTGCAAACAGCACCGTCGCCTTACGCCTCTCCTCGGGCAGCGAGGCGGAGGGACCCCAGCCGGCACCGGCGCCCGGGAGCTGGCCACCGAAGAGCCCGGCGCCCTGGCTGGTGCGAGTGGTGGGCGGAGCGGGGGAGGGGGCCGTGGCAGCCGAGGCCGGTGCGACAGCGCCGAGAGGCGTCCCGCATTCGATGCAGAACTTGGCCCCAGGCGGATTCTCGGTTCCGCACGAGGGACATGTCGCGGCGAGGGCCGATCCACACGACATGCAGAACCGCGCCCGCTCCGGGTTCTCGGCGCCGCACTTCGGGCAAGCCTCTCCAGCCACGTCACGAACGATACGTGGCCACCCTTGCGGTTACGTGAGATTCGTCACGCGTGCAAGCGGATCGGCGCCTGCCCCGGTTTGCGAGACGCGACCCGCTCAGACGGGCACCGAGGGCAGAACCCGGGCGAATAGCCGAATATCCAATCGAGTGAGTGATTGAGCCGATATATGCGGTCAAATCACTCACTCGACTCTCGAATGAATGATTTGGGACCCATACGGGCCCAAATCACGCACTCGATCGTCAACACTCCGCGCGGGCCCACCCCTCCTTGCCCACCCTGGGACGGCCGGCGTCGCCTACTCGATCGGGATGTCCTGCACGCGCGGGGCGCGCTCCTCATCGCCGTCGAGCCGGTCCAAATACGTGTCGATGAGTGCCCGCGTCGTCAGAAGCGCCTCGCGCTGAACCGACTGCCACTGGTCGCGGAGCTCCGGCGGAGCGGTTGCCCGCAGGACGTCCGCCGCGCGGCAGATCGGACACCACTCGACGCACTCGAGCGAGCGGTGCGACTCAAACGGGTTCGGGCGCTCGCCCGGCATCTCGGGCTCCGGGACGTGTGGATGCTCTTGGGGATCGGCCATCCTCGAAGCTCACCTGGAGCGAGCCACCCTCGAGCCGCGCGCCGGTGGGACGCCGGCGGGCGAGGGCGGAGGGCAGGATGATAGTTCGCTTCTCGTGGCCCACCGTGACCACGAGCTCGGATCCGACCTTCTTCAGCCCGACGTCCCCTCGCTCGGCGAAGGGCATCCGAAGGCGGAGGACGGTCTTGCCGTTTTCGCTCAGGACCTCGTGGGCGAGCTCGGTGTGAAGGATCTCGGCGGGTGAGTGCTCGGCGAAGAGCTCGCCGGCCAGCCGATCGAGCATCTCGCCGCCGATCACCTCCTGGTCGAAGTAGCGCGCGGTCAGCACCGGCACGGGGGCGAATCCCTCCGACACCAGCCCCAGCTGCTCCTGCTGTCGCTGGCGCCACGGGCCGAAGTACCCGTCGTCGACTTCGTCCGGGAAGACGCGATTCACGATCACGGCGTCGGTCAGGTAGCCGTAGAGGTTCAGGTAGGTGAACGTGCGCTGCGCCTCGGCGATCACCATGCGGTCGGGGTTCATGACCAGGCGGATCGTCGCGCCGGCGCGGTCCCGGAGGATCTCGTTCATCGCGATCAGGTTCTGGACGAGGCGGTGGACCTCGGCAAAGACCTCCTGATTCGGCAGCTCGAGATCGAGCAGCGTGCGCGCCCACGGGCGTGCCGCGGCGACGAGCCGCCGCTCCCACGGAAAGATCTTCTCCAGCCACCACTGCGCGATCTCCGGGAACGAGAGGAGCCGCAGGGTCTCGCCGGTCGGGGCGCAGTCGACGATGATCGCGTCGAAGTCGCCCGACGCGTGGTGGCGCTTGATCTGAAGGAGACTGAACAGCTCGTCCATGCCGGGCGGGACGGTGAGCTCCTCGGCGGCGACGTCCATCACGCCACGATCGGCGAGAAGCTGCCCCAGCCAGCCCTGGACGGCGCCCCAGTGCTCCTCCATCTCGCGCTGTGCCTGTACTTCCTGGCCGTACAGGCGCTTGGCGATTCGCGTGGGCTCGGCCCCGATGGGCGCGGCGAACGAGTCGGAGAGGCTGTGGGCGGGATCAGTGGAGAGGACGACGGTGCGCAGGCCCGCGGCCGCGCAGCGCCTCGCGGTGGCCGCGGCGACGCTGGTCTTGCCGACACCGCCCTTGCCGGTGTACAGGATGATCCGCGGGGGGTCCACGAACGGCTGAGACTACCGCCGCGCCCGAGGCCAGGGCCCGTTTAGCGCCGTCCTGTACCCTGGCCCGCTCACGTAGCCCAGAAACCTGGAGGGAGTTTCACTTGACGCGCATTCGAACCTTGGTCGCGGTCCTCGCGATTGCACTGCCGATCCTGGTGGTCGTCGCGGGCTGTGGCGGCGGGAGCAGCAGCAGCAACGAGGACCCGCAGCAGGTCCTCGACCAGACTTTCAGCAACCCGACGAAGATCACGAGCGGGAACCTCGACATCAGCCTCGACGGCTCCGCCGAGGGGGATCAGTCTGGGACCTTCAACGCCTCGATCAGCGGACCGTTCCAGGCGGAGGGGAATGATCCGACCACGTTTCCGCAGTTCGACCTGACGGCGAACGTGAGCGGCTCCGCCGGCGGGCCCAGCATCAGCTTCGACGGCTCGCTCATCGCCACGAAGGACAACGCATACGTCGAGTACCAGGATCAGGCCTATGAGGTCGGAACCGACCTGTTCAAGCAGTTCACCACCTCCTACGCGCAGGCGGCCCAGCAGAGCCAGACGCAGAAGGGTCAGAACTTCTTCGAGCAGTTCGGCATCGACCCGTCCACGTGGCTGACCAACGTCTCGAACGAGGGCACGACCGACGTCGAGGGGACCGACACGATCCACATCCACGGCGATGCCGACATCGCGAAGATCTTCTCCGATCTACAGCAGGTCTCTCAGCAGGCCGGCGGGACCACGCAGCAGGTCACCCCGGAGCAGCTCAAAATGGTCCAGGACGCGGTGAAGCAGGCATCGATCGACGTCTACTCCGGTACCGACGACCATCTGTTGAGGAAGCTCTCGCTGGCGCTTCAGATCGAACCCCCGGCCGGCACCGGGGCGACGGTCTCGAGCGTCGACGTCAACTTCTCGATCGCGTTCAGCGACGTGAATCAGCCGCAGACGATCACCGCTCCGTCGAACGCGAAGCCGCTCTCAGAGCTGCTCAATCAGCTCGGGATCCCGGGCCTACCAGGCATCGGAGGCAGCACGGGTGGTTTCAGCCTCCCGGGCGGCACCGGTGGCGCGAGCGGTTCCTCGTACCAGAACTGCATCGCCCAGGCGAAGACGCCAAGCGACATCCAGAAGTGCGCGACGAAGCTGTAGCTGGCCGCTAGGGCTAGGCCGAAACCGGCTCAACGTCGAAATTGCGCGCGTAGAGCTCGTCCACCCGGGCGAGCTCTTCGCGTGTCAGGTCCGGCACGCCGGTGGCGCCGGCGTACTCCCGCAACTCGGCCTCGTTGGTGATCGTCGGGATCACGACGGCCATCTGGGGCTGGGCAAGGATGAATCGAAACGCGGCCTGCGCCATCGTGCGCCCGGTATCGGGCTCGCAGAGAAAGCGGATGCGGTCGATCTTCTCCAGCCCCTCTACCAGCCACTCGCGCGGCCGATGGCGCCGGTGATCGCCGGGGCCGAACGTCGTGTCGGGGGTGAGGTTGCCGTCGAGGAGGCCGGAGGAGGTCGGCACCCGCGCCATGACGCCGACGCCGTGCTCGGCCGAGGCGGCCATCAGATCGCGGCCGGGGTCCTGCTCGAGCAGGTTGTAGACGGTCTGGACGGACGCGATATCGCGAGTCGCGGTGGCGCGCAGTCCCTCATCGCGCCAGCCGATAGCCGGGCCCAGAGCAACGCCGTAGTGACGGATCTTCCCCTCTGAGCGCAGCTCCTCGAGCGTTTCGAAGCACTCGTCGGAATCGATCGCGTCCATCCGCGGGTTGTGCAGCTGGTACAGGTCCACGTGGTCGGTGGCAAGACGTCGAAGGCTCCCCTCCAGGGCCTCGCGTACGAAGGCGCCGTCCCAGCGCTGGGGTCGCTCTCCCTCCGAATGCTGCTGGCGCCCCGAGTCGAGGACGTATCCGAACTTGGTCGAGAGCTGGATGTGGTCGCGGTGGGGGCCGAGAACCCGGCCGACGAGCTCCTCGTTCGCACCCTGCCCGTAGGCGTCACCGGTTTCGAAGAAGGTGATCCCGAGCTCGAGCGCCTGGTTCAGGAGATGCTCGCCGTCGGACTCGCTGACGTCGCCCCACCAGGTGGAGCCGAGGGCCCAGGTGCCGAAGCCGATCTCCGACGCCTCGAGGTCGGTGTCACCGAAGCGGCGCGTCCTCACCGGGCGGAGTCTAGATAAGGAGCGCGAATAGGCTTGACGGATGGAAGCGCAGGAGGCACACACACCGCGCCTCGACGCCGGCTTTTTTTTCGGCCCCCAGGGCTGGCCGTACCTGCTCGTGCCGTTCATTCCGGCCGCGATCGCGCTCGACCTGGCGAACGGCAGCGACGCCGTGATCTTCGTGTGCTCGGCGCTCGGGATCATCCCCACGGCCGCCCTCATGGGCCGTGCCACCGAGGAGCTGGCAGCGCGATCTGGCCCTGGGATCGGCGGTCTCCTAAACGTCACGTTCGGCAACGCGCCCGAGTTGATCATCGCCTTGTTCGCCCTGGCCAACGGACTCCACGAGCTCGTCAAGGCGACCCTGATCGGCTCGATCATCGGGAACATCCTGCTCGTTCTCGGCGCCTCCATGCTGGTCGGCGGCTGGCGACGCGAGCGCCAGACGTTCAGCGCCACCAGCGCCAACGCCCAGTCCTCGATGCTCCTCGCCGCCGCAGCGGCGTTCGCGATGCCCGCGATCTTCCAATTGGTCCACGGAGAGGGACTTCCAGCGGTGAGCGCGGTCAATCCGGACTTCGGCGGCACGATCGAGCTCCTCTCCGGCCTCATCGCCGGCATCCTGATCGTCGTCTACGTCGCCGGCCTGTTCTTCTCGCTCCGCACCCATCGCGCCGTGTTCAACCCGGAGTACGAGCATGAGGGATCGTGGGGCTGGTCGGTGCGCATGTCTGTGCTGATGCTCGCCGTGGCGGGCGCCGCCGTCGGCGTGATGTCGGACGTGCTGGTCCACTCCGTCGGCGCCGCCTCGGAGTCCCTCGGGCTGTCCGAATTCTTCATCGGCGCCATCGTGGTGGCGATCGTCGGCAACGCCGCAGAGCATTGGGTCGCGGTCCTCGTGGCCCACAAGAACAAGATGGACCTGTCGATCAACATCGCGATCGGGTCGAGCGCCCAGGTGGCGCTGTTCGTAACCCCCGTCCTCGTCCTTGCCGGCTTCTTCATCGGCCCCGGTCCGCTTCCGTTGGTCTTCAACGGCTATGAGCTGGGTGCGCTGATCCTGGCGGCGCTGATCGCCGCGTTCGTCAGCCAGGAGGGAGAGTCGAACTGGTTCGAGGGCGTCCAGCTCCTGGCCGTCTACGCGATCATGGCCATCGTCTTCGCCTTCGCCTGATCAGGCGGGAAGGTCGGCCAGCGTCTCCCGCCTACCGAGCCGGCGCCGCGTCAGTCGGCCGGCCAGAAATCCGTGTCCGTCTTCTCGGTCTCCGCCTCGTCGGTCCTGGCCATGGGCGAGCAGATGATGAGCTCGGCCTCGTCGGGGCCGTCGTTGTGGACGGAGCGGAAGGCGTCGGTCGCGACCCGCACCGCGGTCTGCGGACCGGCCTCGAATTCATCGTCGTCCACCTTGAACTGGACGGTCCCGCGGACGACGAAGTAGACCTCCTCCTGGTCTTTATGGCGATGCCCGTAGGAGCCCTTGCCGCCGGTGCCCGCGGGCATCACGCGCCACGTGAACGCGACGTCGCCGCATCCCAGTGGGCCGGTGTAGGAGCGCATCTCGCCGAAGCCGGGGTAGTCGGCCATCCAGTTGGGTACCTCGTCGCGCGTCGCGACGCTATAGCCGGACATCAGTCCTCCCGGCCTGGGTCCTGCTCGAGCTCCGTCGCCTCGTCCTCGTCCTCGGTGCCGTCGCTCTGCTCCGCGGCGGTCTCCGACACGGCGGCACCCGCCGAGTAGTGGGTCTGGAACTCCTCGAGCGTCGCGCCCAGGCCGTCCTCGTCGACCGGGACGTTGTCGGAGATGCGGACCCAGTCCGATCCCTCGTAGGCCTCCATGTTGAAGATCTCCTGGTCGATGGAGCTCGAGTCGTCCACCACGAGGACGATCTCGGTCTGCGGGTTGAAGTACGTCCCCGGCCGAAGCAGCATGTCGTCGACCTCGATGATGCGTGTCTCGATGTCGGCCATCGGTCGCGATCCTATATACCCACCCGCGGCGGGCGCACTACCGCGGGTGACACCGATTCACTGCCCGAGATTCTCAAGCTCCCGCAGCTGGCGCGCGACCTCCTTATCGACGTCGAGCGGTTCCTTGCCCTGCCGGGCGCGGCGCTCGTTCCGCGCGACGACGAGCTGCCGCACCTCCTCGACGAGCCGGCGGTCGATCCCCGCCGGTTGCTTTGGTTCCTCGGTGAGGAGGCGGTTGAACTCGGCGTCGACGTCCAGGGGGCCTTCGCCGCGGGCCTCCTGCCGGTAGGACTTCGCCCGCAGGAGCTGACGGATCTCGTCCTCTCTGGCCCCTGGGCCGGCCTCCGCGTCGCTGTCCGTGACCCCCGACGGCAGGTCGCTGTCGAACTCAACGGCGAACTGACCCTTGCCGACCTCGTCGAGCGCCTTGCGTGCGCCTAGGACGAACGTGAGGAGCGCGACCGGGATCGTCGCGAACACGACGATCATGATGACCTCGCCGGTGCTCAGACTGAGCGCGATCGGGAGCACGAAGCCAGGTTACGACCGGACGCGCCGCTGCGCAAGCCGGGACGGAGGCGGAGTGGAGACGACTGGATTTCGGTATCCTCAGTCCTCGCCTGGTTGACTGACCAGTCAATCGGGAGCCTCAAACCTTCTTCCTCCGCACCAAAAGGAGCTTTCAGCCTTGGTTGACTTCACGCTGACGGACGAGCAGAAGGATCTCCGCGAGTTGGCCCACAACTTCGCCGAGAAGGAGATCCGCCCGGTGGCCTGGGACTACGACCGCGACGGCACCTGGCCGCAGGAGATCATCGAGAAGGCATGGGAGGTGGGCCTCATGAACGTCCACGTCCCGGAGGCATACGGGGGACCGGGTCTGGACAACCTCTCCGGCTGTCTGATCGAGGAGGAGCTCGGCTGGGGCTGTTCGGGGATTGGCACCACCCTCATGGCCAACGGCCTCGCTTCGGCGCCGCTCCTGATCGGCGGCTCGGACGAGGTTCAGAGGGAGTTTCTCGGAAGGCTCACCGATGAGCCGAAGCTCGCCTCGTTCTGCCTGACCGAGCCGGATGCAGGCTCCGACGTCTCGGGCATGAAGACGACGGCGGTCCGCAAGGGCGACAAGTACGTCATCAACGGCTCGAAGTGCTTCATCACGAACGGCGGCTACGCCGACTGGTTCACGGTCTACGCGAAGACCGACAAGGATGCCGGCCATCGCGGGATCTCGGCGTTTGTCGTGCCCAAGGACGACACGGTCACGGTGGACAAGAAGGAGGACAAGATGGGCCAGCGGGCGTCCAACACCGCGACCATCACGTTCAACGACACCGAGATCCCGGCCGACCACCTGATCGGCGCGGAGAACAAGGGCTTCAAGATCGCGATGATGACCCTGGACCGGACACGCCCCGGCGTGGGCGCCAGGGCCACCGGCATCGCGCGCGCCGCCTTCGAGTTCGCGACGAACTACTCGAAGGAACGCATCCAGTTCGGCGTGCCGATCGCGATGCACC
>JBJMKM010000079.1:0-22322 GCA_045805825.1 Solirubrobacterales bacterium | reverse complement strand
GCCGGGCCCGGGGACCGCTTCACCCCCTGTTCGCGCTCTGGTTCGACATCAACGAGCCGCCCATGTTCAAGAGCTTTCTTCGGATCGACGCAAGCAAAGACCGGGTCCGCATTCGCTGCTTTGCCGCAACCGGCTGCCGCGACCAGGAGGACAACCCGCCCATCGAGGATGAGCTCGTGGCTGAGCGGGCGGGCGATCGGTGGACCTGGCGCGAAGGGACCGAAGCCTGATGCCCGCGACCAGGGCCGCGGACTCCGAGGCGCTCCTGCGTCGGTTTCAGCCTCAGCTCAGGTACGACTCCAACGAGGCCTTCTTCGCCGACTCAGCTGCGGAGTGGACGGACAACCCGGTGAACAGCCTGCATCGGGACTTTCACGACGGTCGACCCGGGGAGCTGCTGGCGGCGGCGAAACCTGAGTCCGGGCAGGCACAGCTGAACCTCGAGTTCCTGGCTCCGTCGCGTTACTCCAACGGCGATTCGGTCCAGCCGGCGGATTACATCGGCTGCTCGCGCCGCGACTACCGGGACCAGTACGTGGCGCTGCGGCGAGACCGCGCCTACGCCAACCGGATGTACGGACGGATGAAGGAGGACCGCGGCCGCGCTTGGCTTCAGTACTGGTTCTTCTACTTCTACAACGACTACCACCTGGCGGGGGACTTCGGCCTGCACGAGTGCGACTGGGAGATGGTCCAGTTCCGGATGGGTGAGGGCGGTGAAGTTCCCGACGTCGCGGTTTACGCTCAACATCGGTGGGCCGAGGTCGCGCCCTGGGAAGAGGTCGAAAAGCCCGAGGGAGAACCGGACACGCCGGTCGTGTATGTGGGCCGCGGCTCGCATGCGTCCTACTTCTCCGCGGGCTTTCATGAGACGGAGGCCTGGTACGACCTCGCCGACGGAAAGCGGACCACGCCCAGGCTCGAGCTCGAGATCGTCGGTGACGATGAGCCGTCCTGGGCATCCTGGCCAGGAGTGTGGGGAGGAACGCGGGCTCGAATCTCCGGCCTGGAGACCGGCAGCCCAACCGCTCCCATCCGACACGGGCAGTGGGCGCATCCCGCCGAGCTTCTCGAGGGAGGGCGCACCGTCAAGCACGGCTCGGCGGCTCCGGCTCCGTCGGTTCGGGTGACACGCGCGGGCGATCACCTCGAGCTGACCTACGACTTCCGCCGCCATCCCGAGCGGAGGCCCGCTCGACTCGTGGTCACGGTCAACTCCCAAGACGACTCGATCCAGCCCCGCACCTTCACGTTCGTCGTCGATGCGGCGCTGTGGGGGACGATCGCGACGACGGTCGAGGTGAAACCAACGCAGCACTACGACGTCTACGTCAGCGCCGTTGACGCCGAGGGCAAGCCCACCGAGTCGGCCCTCACCCTCATCCGGCCGGTCGGCGTCGAGGAACCCGAACCGGTCCCCGCTCTGCCGTGGCTCGGCCGAGTGGTGAATGCGATTCGGCGGTTCTTCGGGAGCAGCTGACCGCACACGCGGGCATCGGGCCACATGTCCGATCCGCCCGTGGGTTCGACCTCCTCAGGAGATGGGGGCGCCGAAGCGCTCCCGGTCGGCGGCTTCCAGCGACTCAGGCTCGAAGTAGTTCGTCGTCCACCGGTCGTCGGGGCACAGGGTGTTCGGTGGCCGCGGCCCGCACGGGTCGTCGGGCCGCGGGTCGGTGTTGTCGGAGTCGAGCATCCAGCGGAAGCGGTAGTGGTCGTAAAGACGCATGAGCTCGACCCCGTAGCAATCCGCGACATCGGCGTCGCCGCGGATGACCAGGTAGTTCTCGTCGTTTGACCCCGACGCAGCCGCCGAGAGGTTGTGCGAGCCGGAGATCACCGTCGGCGCGTCGGAGGTGAAGTTGACGACCACGAGCTTGGTGTGGATCAGGATGCCGCTCGACTGGCGCGTCTTCTCGGCGAGGAAACCGTCCAGGCCCTCCTTGAGGTAGGCCGTGGCGACGAAGTCCGCGGTGCGATCCCGATGGAAGCCGGTGATCTCACTGGGGCGGTTCTGAAGGCCGATCCGCAACACGTCGTCGTGCGGCGCGCCCAGGAGCGCGTCGGCGATCCGATCGTTGAGCTCGAATGCGGTGCAGAAGAGGACGTCCTGCTGCGCCTGGTCGATCGTCGCGACGAAGGCGTCGAGGTCCTTCTCGTCGGAGCGCGGCGAGAAGCCCGCAACGATCGGCACATCCTCGGGCAGCGGGTCATTGGCGTCGATCCACTGACGCGTCTCGGGGACCGTTGCGCCGCCGAACAGGATCTCGAAGATGTTCAGGTATCTCGCGGCCAGGTCGGCGCTCTCGGCGACGTGCACCACGTTCGCCTGCAGATAGACGCCGCTTCGCGTCCAGTTGGTCGAGCCGCAGAGCACCGAGACCGGATCGCGCTCGCCGCCCTGCAACCGGCTGAGGACCGCGAACTTGTCGTGGAAGATGCTCGAGGTCACGCGCGGGCGCAGACGCTCGGCCGGCCAGCCGGCGAGGTTTTTCTCGTTCTCCTCAGTCTGTGTGTCGCCGGGTGCCGCGTGGAAGACGATTCGCACGTCGGCACCGCGGTCGAGCGCGGCCTTGACCGCGTCGAGGATCGCCGGCAGCTCGTACTCGTAGATCGCGATGTCGAGCGCCCAGGTCGGGTCGGCGGCGCGTGCGATGAAGCTGTTGATCTGCTCGAGCAGGCCGCGCGAGAGCCACGCGAGCGCCTCCGTCGGCAGCTCCTGCGGCCGGCCCTCTTCCTTCGCCTTCGCAAGCTCCTCGTCGACGTTCGGGAACTCGCGCGAGAACGCCTGGCTCGCGGCTGCGGCGCGATTGAAGAGGACGCGGTGCTCGCCGCTGCCGACGCTTTCGGTCCTCACCTCGACCTTCGGGCCGTCCTCCATCTGCGGTGACTCCGGGTTGCCGTAGACCGGGCGGACCTCGTAGGTGTAGGTGGCGTCCGGGAAGACCGCGTAGTCGGACCAGCGGAACCGCTGGATCGGCGCCTGCTCGGTCGGTAACGGCTGGCCGGGCTCGTGCTCGACCCCCGGGAAGGTGATCATCCCGTTGAGCCACCGCGGCGGTCGGTTGCCGCCCTCCCGGTGGATCGCGAAGCCGAGCAGGCCCTCACGCCGCTCCGGCGACGTGTTCATCGCCAGGAGAACGCCCGTCGTCCCGGCGTACGCCTTGACCGAGACCTGGTTCTGTTGATCCGTCGCACGCAATCGCGAATACCCGGCCTAGCGCACCGAGCTTTTGGCGAGCACCAGGCGGTCTCCCTCGGCGGAGACCACCCGGGCTCGCCATGCCTCATCGCCCTCCGGGCTTTCGATGACGAGCTCGTCGTCGTCCGTGAGCTCCCAGCGCGCCGCGCGGGCCTCGGGGCGATCAGTCGGCCCCGGCCCTCCTTCCGTCGCCTCGCCCCTCTCATCGAGGTCGAGCTCCCGGCGCCCGCGGGACGGCGGGAGATTGGTGTCAGCGGGGACGAACACCATTTCGTCCCCGCTGTCCCGCTCGTGGGCATGGACCCAGCGGCCGTGAAGCGCTTTGCGCTCGATGGCCATGGTCTCTAGGCGAACGACTTTCGCGGGCCCGCGAGTGTGGCGTTCATCCGCCCCACCTGCCCGGTGGTGAACATGAACATCGCCGCGTCGTCGACGTAGTCCATGTAGTTCACGAACATGTCGCCGTTCGGACCGTTGTTGCACGTGACGTGCGGGAACGCGGGCTTGCCGTAGTTCGGCCCGGTCGCATTCGGCGTGTCCCCGACGTGGTCGCTGCCGCCGCAGCCCATCGTGTCGGCCCAGATGTGGCGCAGGTTGAGCCAGTGCCCAACCTCGTGCGTGGCCGACCTGCCGAGGTGGAACGGCTGCTTGACGGTGCCGGTGGTCCCGAACGCCGAGTGCAGGATCACTACTCCGTCGGTGCGCGCGGGTCCGCCCGGGAACTGCGCGTATCCGAGCAGTCCGCTGCCGAGGTTGCAGACCCAGATGTTCAGGTACTTGTCCGCCGGCCAGGCCGCCGCGCCGCCCGTCGAAGCCTTCTTTACCGAATCGTCGGCGCCGAAGGACGTGCGGCTGGTATGCGTCCGGGTGATCCCATCGGTCTGCTTTCCCTTCGGATCCCGACTCGCCAGCTTGAACTCCACCTTGGAATCGCCGACGAGGCTCTGCCACGGGCCCGGGACGCTGCTCTTGTCCGGATTGGTCGCGCGGTAGTCCCGGTTGAGCACGGTGATCTGCGAGTTGATCTGTGACCTCGAGATGTTCTCGGCGGCTTCGTTGTAGACCACGTGAACCACGACCGGGATCGTGATCAGCTTGCGCATCGCTCGCTGTGCTTCCCCGGTTCGCAGCGAGCGCTCCGTGAACTCGTCGATTCGCAGCAGGTTGGCGCGATAGGAGGGAAATTCCTCGCTAAGGCGCTCGTGTACCTCCATGGCCCCGCACTTCCGTCGCGGTGCTGGACTCATCCTCATCCTCCTCCTATCGCCTCCAGGCGATGATGTTCTGCTCCTCGAGCGAGGAGCTTTGCTTCACGTCAGGCAGCTGGTTGTGCGAACACCTCCTCTCAGCGATCCGTCGGGATCGCGATCTCTCCCTCCTCCTTCATCAGGCGGTCGAGGACGTCGTCCGGCATCCAGACCCGCTCGGGGTAGTCGTCTCCCCACGAGTTGAGGACGGGGACCGCGCCGAGCTGGTCCGCGCGCTCGTTGCCGAGAACGCCGTGGACCTCGTCGATGCTCTGAGCCCAGCGGAAGGCGGTGAGCCCCTGGCTTGCGTCGGCCTGGTAGCCCGAGCGCTCGGACGCGTCGTCGTCGGCGTCCTCATCGCTCCAGACGACGTGGCCCTTGGCGACCAGGACATCACCGGCGGCGCGCACCGTTGTTCCGTTGTCGTCGCCGGGCTCAGTCTCCGGCCATTGGTCGGCCTCCTTGGCCCGGTCCCAGAGCCAGCGGGCCGCGTACTCCGGCTTGTTGAGGATCGACATGCAGCGCGACCAGCCGAAGCCGACGCACGCTCCCTCGTGACCCTGGTTGTAAAACTCCCTCCACCCCGGCTGGTCCGTCATCTCGCCACCCGGCTCGAGGCAGACGCAGTGTCCGCCGCGGATCTTCGTCAGCGATCCCGCGCCGCCTTTGGCGATGAACGTCTCGCCCGAGTCAGCGTCCTCCTCGGGGTTGTCGAACTCGGAGTACCAGTTGACGCCGAGGACGACCGGTGACTGAGTCGGTCGTTCCTCGGGTGGCAGCGCGGTGAGCGGATAACTCTCGACATGCCCCCAGTCGTCAGGGATGAAGCGACCAAGCCTCGGATCGTCAGGATCGTGGTCGATCGGGCGGTAGCGCATTGGCCACCTCCTTACCTCGCGCGGGCTCGCACCTGTTGTGCCTCCTGCTTACCGAGCCGATACTCCGTCCACTTGGTGGTCCGCGTCAAGGGGTCTGACTCAATTCGCCCCATCCGTGCCTGAGCAGGGAGTCAGCGTCCTGACACGTCTAGCCCGAACGTATGATTTTGAGCCGGATCAACCGGAGAGACCGGCGGCCTCGAGCGCCCGGTCACGGTCGCGGAAGTTCTCCAGGCGGATCACCTTGTCGCCTCGAAACGACCACAGCTGGAAGTAGCGCAGCTCCGTCGCGGCGCCGCTCGCGTCCCCCACTCCCCGCTGGCGGACGGTCACGAGCACTGAGTCTCCCGCCGGCACCACCTCCTCGGCCTCGATGGTGAGTCGCGTCCAGGGCTCCAGAAACCCGCGCATGTACTCACGGACCGCCTGGGTGCCGAGGTATGTACCGGCCTCGGGGAAGCCGGAGCTCAAGACGAAGACGACATAGGGGTCGAGGAGCTCGAAGTCGGTTCCGAAGTCGCCCTCACCCCAGCGCTCATAGATGGACCGGACGATCTCGACCTTGTCCTGGGCCACCGGCTACTCGGATTGCCGGGCGGCCGCCTGGGCCTCCGCCAACGTGTCGAATTGTTGAATTCGGGCGATCCTGCCGTCGCGCACCTCATAGAGGGTGGTGAGCTCGATCTCCACATGAGCGCCGCTTCCATGTCCGACGCCCGACTGCCGGCTGGCGATCAGGACGCAATCGCCGGCGTCGATGTAGTCGAGGTTCTCCACGTGATACTCGCTGAAGGGCTCCAGCCACTCCTGCAGGTAGCGGATCATGCCCTCCCAACCGCGGTAGTGGGCGCCGACGCCGCTGCCGAGGCCGGACGCCAGCGTGGTCAGTTCGATTTCGGGCCAGAGAGCGGGACTGAGCGACTCGCGAATCTCGTCCGCCCCCCAATCGATCGAGGCGACATTGATCCCCTCGAACGCCCCGAATATTCCGCGGACGATCTCGACGTTGTCCTGCGACATGGCATGAGCAGTATCTCCAAGCGCAACGGAACGGTGCCGACCTAGACTTGGCCTTGTGGCCGACGGGATCCGAGTGGTAGAGGACAACGCCGAGGCGACCGATGCCTGGAACGGTCCGCTGTTCGACGTTTGGATCGAGTACCGCGACATCGTCGCGGAGAGCACACGCGCGCACGGCGACAGGGCGATCGCGGCGAACCCTCCACGCGAGGGCGACCGCGTCCTGGACATCGGCTGCGGGCTGGGCGACACGACCATGCGCCTGGCGGAGCTCGTCGGCCCGCGCGGTCACGCCCACGGAGTGGACGTCGCCGAGCGGATGATCCAGACCGCGATCGCCGAGGCGGAGGAGGCCGGGATCGCCAACGTCAGCTTCGCCACCTGCGACGTCGAGGCCACGAGGTTCGATCAAACCTTCGACTACGCGTTCTCGCGCATGGGCACGATGTTCTTCGCCAACCCCGTCGCGGCGCTTCGCAATGTCCGGGAGGCCCTGGCCCCCGGCGGCCTTCTCAACCTGGTGGTGTGGCGGCGAAAGCTCGACAACGAGTACATGCACCGCGCGGAGCTGGTCGTCGCCGAGTACCTCGAGGAACCCGAGGAATCGGCTGCCCCGCGCTGCGGTCCCGGCCCGTTCTCGATGGCGAACGCCGACACCGTCAGCGACATCCTGAAGCACGCGGGCTATGAGGACATCCGCCTCACCCGGCAGGACCTCCCCTACAAGATCGGCAACGACCTGGAGCGCGCCGTCGCCTTCAACATGGCGCTCGGGCCCGCCGCCGAGGTTCTTCGACTGTGGGGCGATCGCGTCGACGAGATCAGGCCGAAGATCGCCGCCGACCTGCGCCGGGTGCTCTCGGACTACGAGACCGAGGACGGGTCGATCGTCGCACCGTCCTCGACCTGGGCGATCACCGCACACGCGCCTCAGTAGCCGGCCCTAGGCGCGCCGACTAACCTCGGACCGTGGCCATCACCGCTGCGGAAGCAAGACAGCAGATCCTGGACGACCTCGCCGCCGCGCTCGACCAGCTCGGATTGGCAGTCGCGTGTGTGAGCGAGGCCTTCGAGCAGCTCGCCGTCGATGCCGCGGATCAACTCGAGGCCGCCCTGTATCGACCGGTGCAACGGGCCTACGGACGCGGCAAGCGCACTCACGCCCAGTTCGCTGAGCGTGTCGGCGTTCCCGGGGACACGTTCGAGCCGCCGTCGGCCGGACCGAGCTCGCAGAGCACGCGGGAGCTGATCCAGAAGATGGCCGCCGCCGTCACCGATGCCGACCGAAGGATCGCCGAGCTCCAGGACTCGATGCTGCCGATCGAAGCCGGCGACGCGGAGCTCCGATCGGGCTTGAGCGAAGTACGTGAGACGCTCGAGAAGGTACCCACCGCGGCGGCCCTGTTCCTGCGCACGCTGGGCCGCTGACCTAGGGAGAACCGGCGCGCTCGGCCCGGCCCGGGTCTACGATCGCGCGCGAGGTGCAGGAGGCTCGCTGGTCGTATAGGGGTTGGATGGTTCTCGTGGGCGTGGTTGCGGCGCTTGCCGCGGCCGCGACGCCCTCAAGCGCCGCGATCCAGCCTCCCCCCAAGCCACAGGTCCCCATGTTCGGCCAGTTCCGCTCCGTGCTGGCCCAAGGTGAGGGCCAAACCGTCACCTCGAGCGACTTCGCCAAGTACGAGGCTACGGGCGAACCGCCGAACAGCTTCGTGAACCAGCAGCCGCTCTACGTCGGGATCATGCCCCAGGCCTCATCGCTCACGCAGGGCGATCTCAACAGCTACTACAAGGTCACGAAGTTCGGCACGATCCCCGGTGGGACCGAGGCCGTTGAGTCGCCCCGGCCCGGGCTCCACATCTACCGCGACAGCGCCTACGACATGGCGCACATCTACGGGGACAACCGCTACGACGTCATGTTCGGGGCCGGCTATGCGTCCGCCGAGGAGCGCCTCTTCATGATGGATGCGATCCGCCGCACCGCGAAGGGCACGCTCGCGGGGCTCCTCGGTCCAAGCGCCGCCGGCGACGACGCCTCCCAGCTCACCGACCAGGACTTCTCCAACCAGGAGCTCACCGCGCAGTTCAACCAGCTCGACGAGCGCTTCGGCGCGGACGGGAAGAAGACGCAGAACGACATCAACGCCTACATCGACGGCATCAACGCCCGCATCACCTACGACGAGACCCACCCAAACGAGATGCCAGTCGAGTATGCCGCACTCGGCGCGAAGCCCAGGAGGTGGACCGTCTCCGACACGGCGGCGATGGCGGTGCTGCTGGTGACGCAGTTCACCGTCTCCAACGGCTCCGAGGAGGTGAACGCCCAGCTGCAGCAGGCCTTCAGGCAGCGCTTCGGCAAGGACTGGCGGGCGCCCTACCACGACCTGCGCGAGGCCGACGACCCCGAGGCCTACGTCGTTGCCAAGCGGCCCTTCCTCTCCGACCGTCCCGGCCCCATCAAGCCGGGCCTGAACGTCCGACCGGACTTCGGCTCGATCCAGGGGCGGAACGCGATCTACTCGGGACCGAGCAGCGCCGAACAGGCGGCCGCGGAATCGCAGCTCCCCTCCTGGGCCCAGCGGATGGAGAGCGTCAAGGACACGCTGCCCGACGTCGAGTCGAACGCGGTGATGGTCACCCGCGAGCTGTCGGCAACCTCCCACGCGCTCGCCGCAATGGGCCCGCAGGTGGGCTACTACGCCCCGCAGATCTGCGTGGAGTACGAGCTCCACGGCGGGGGGATCGCTTCCTCAGGGGTGAGCTTCCCCGGCGCCTCTCCCTATCCGCTGATCGGCCACGGCATCGACTTCGCCTGGTCGGGCACCTCAGCCAACGGCGACAACCAGGACACCTTCGTCGAGAAGCTCTGCAATCCGGACGGATCGCCGCCGAGCAAGCAATCAACGCACTACATCTACAAGGGCAGCTGCGTGCCGTTCAAGATGCGCCTCCAGAAGGTGACCACCCCCGTGGCGCCAAGCGACCCGCAGCCGCCGCAGACCATCACCTACCAGACGATGCGCTCGGTTCACGGGCCTGTGTTCGCCTTCGCCACCGCCCGCGGGGAGCCGGTCGCGCTCACCAAGGCCAAGGCGGTGGACTTCCACGAGCTGAGCGCGGCGGTCAGCTTCATGCGGCTCGCCGAGAACAAGGCGCACGACCCGGAGTCGTTCATGCGAATCATGTCGCCCTTCCCCGGCACGGAGAACTGGTTCTACGTCGACAACAAGAACGTGGCGTTCCTGCAGTCCGGGCGCTACCCGCAGCACGCCCCCGGCTCGAACGTCGACCTCCCCTACTGGGGCACCGGGAAGGCGGACTGGCAGAACTTCAAGCCGCGCAGCTACACGTTCCGGGCGATCCCGGGCTCACACCGCCCGCGCGCGGTGAACCCCTCCGACGGCTTCATCATCTCCTGGAACCAAAAGGAGGCGATTGGCTGGCGAAAGGGTCCGCGCGAGTGGTCCAACGGCCCCGTCCACCACTCGATGATCCTTCAGAACCGCCTCTTCGACCAGGCGCGGTCCAATGGCGGCCACGTCGACCTCGCCGGCTTGACGAGGGCGGTCAACCTGGCCGCGACCACCGACCTGCGCGGCGAGGAGGTCTGGCCCTGGATGAGGCGTGTGATCGGCAATCACGGAGATGAGCAAGCCCAAAGGCTCGTGCGGATGCTCGGGGGGTGGCACTACTCGGGCGCCAACCGCCTGGATAAGAACGGCGACAACGTCTACGAGCACTCGGGCGCCGTGGCGCTGATGGACGCCTGGTGGCCGAAGTTCGTCACCGCCGAGTTTGAGCCCGCCCTAGGCGGGGACCTGTTCGGCATGGTGCGCGACAGGGTCCTCGGGCTCGGCGGCTTCGGATGGGACTGGGCCTCGCAGGTGCAAAAGGACCTGCGCAGCGTGATGGGCGCGCCGGAGAAGGGCCGCTACTCACGGATCTACTGCGGCGGGCCGCGAGCGCAGCCCACAACCGGGCGCGAGCAGCAGCACGCTCAGGACGCCTGCCGCGCCGTGCTCCTCTCGACACTGCAGGACGCCTATGAGGAGGTCGCCGCCGCGCAGGGCTCGCCAGATCCGAAGGACTGGAAGGTCTACGCCACCTGCGACGACCCCGACACCTGCGACGAGATCGTCCCGAACACCGCGGGAGCCGTGGACACGCCGCCGTTCCCCTGGCAGAACCGCGGCACCTTCCACCAGGTCGACGAGATCAGCGGGCACCGATGAACGCGTGCAAACGGATCGGCTTCGCCGCCACCGCGATCCTGATCGCGGCGTCGCTCGCCCTGCCGGCCACAGCGGCTGCCGGCGGGCGGCACCACCACCGCCATCACCATCATGCCAAGCGATCGCACCGCGGGCCGATGACCTTCCAGGGCCAGTGTCATTTCGTGGGCACGGTGACGTTCACGCCGGGGATGACGAACGAGCCGCAGTCAATCCAGCAACACGTCAACGCCCCGGGTACCTGCAACGGGACGCTCACCGACCGCCGCGGACGAACCCACGACCTCCAGAACGGTCGCGCCGCCTACATCGCGAGCGAGCTCGCGCCGAGCTCCTCGTGCTCGGGCGGCACGGCGGAGGGGTACGGCAAGCTCGTCTTCCGGTACGGAAGCCTTCGTTTCGTGGAGTCCGAGACCCGCGCCGGGGTCGTGGTGCAAGCTACGGCCACCGGACGCGAGGGTGGGACGGCTTCCGGTGTGGCCGAGCCGACCCCCGACCAGAATCCGGCGGACGCGCTTCAGCAATGCGCCGGGAGCGGGATCCACTCCGCCCGGATCGCGATCGACCTGGCGACCACACCCACGATCTCGGGCTGAGCGGTGAAGGTGAACTCAGGCAAGGAGGAGTCGGGATGAGTGGACGACGGCATCTTGTGTGGACCTGCATCGCGGTCCTCGCATTCGCGATCGCGATGGTCGGAGCATCGGCAACGGCGAACGCGGCTCTCACATATGTGAGGAATGGGCCCGATCACATTGCGGCGGGCCAGCTGGGCAGCAGGAGAGCCCCCTGCCCGGCGCGGATGCACGTCCTGGGCGGCGGCCAATTCGTCTCCTCGGCCTTCGGGGATGCGGTGCTCAACGCCTCCACCCCATACGACAGCAAGGACCTCAACCAGAGGCCCGATGACGGCTGGAAGTCGACGGTCCGCAACTTCAACGCCAACAACACGCTCACGGTCTTCGCGATCTGCTCACGCCGGACCCCGAGCTACCCGGGAAAGACGATCTCGGTGGGTCCTGGACGTACCGCCAAGACCGCCCGTAGGGCCTGTCCCCGCGGCCGGTTGGTGACTGGCGGCGGCGTGCAGCTCCACGCCAACTTCGCGGACTCCGGCTGGATCGATTCGTCGGCCCCCTTCGACAGCATCGACGTAAACCCGCGAGCCGACGACGGCTGGAGGGCCACCGGCGGCGTCGAGGAGCGAAAGGTGCACATGACGATGCACGCGATCTGCACCGATCTGGGGCGCCAACGGGCGAGGTACGTGACCGCCAAGGCTTCCGCCCTGCCGATGACCTCCGGCGAGGCGTCCGCGAGCTGTCCGGGCGACACCCACGTCACCGGCGGTGGCGTCGACACCGACGGCGTGGCGTTCCACCCGATGACGATCTCGAGCCCGTTCGACGATCCCACGGATCCGAAGCCGCGGCCAGACGACGGCTGGCAGGGCGAGTTCGACAACTACTCGAACAGCGACACCGGCGTCATCACGACATACGCGATCTGCCTGACTTAGGCCCCGGTCAGATCCGCAACGCCCGCTCGTTTAGAAGCAACTCCTCGCGGTAATTGCGTGCAGCACCCGATCGAAGGAGGGAGAGAGATGTCCAATACAGACACGCTGCGCCAGGGGTATGAGGCGTTCGGTCGCGGGGATCTCGACGGGGCCGTCGAGAACTTCGCCGACGACATCCGCTGGGAGAACCCGGAGGCCCCGCAGATGCCGCAGAACGGCGTCACCGAAGGAAAAGACGGCGTCAAGCAGCTGTTCGCGGAGCTCGGCAACTACTGGGAGTCATTCAGCATCACGCCGGACGAGTTCATCGAGGACGGTGACACCGTCGTCGTACTGAGCCATACCGAGGCCAAGGGCAAGGAGACCGGCAAGGAAGTGAAGCTGCCATGGGTCCACGTGTGGCGTTTCCGCGACGGCAAGGCCGCCGAGGTCCAGGCGCTGACCGACACCGCGCTCGCCGCGGACGCCCTCGGCGCGCTCTGAGCCGGTCGGCAAGCGACACATCGAAGCCGCTTCAGCCGTGAGGCGGCTTGGGCTCGTGCTCGCCGTC
The DNA here is from genome assembly GCA_045805825.1 of Solirubrobacterales bacterium. Lineage (GTDB taxonomy): Bacteria > Actinomycetota > Thermoleophilia > Solirubrobacterales > 70-9 > AC-56. Next base: position 9,674 of record JBJMKM010000079.1, on the reverse strand, counting down.
GCGCTCGTGGTCGTCGGCTGTGGGGGCGGCGGCGGTTCGAGTTCCGGCGATGTCGTCAGCGACTTCGTGAACGAGTACCGCGCGGGCGACTACGACGCGGCCTGCGACCGCGTTTCATCCAGCCTCGCGAGCTTCGACCTGGCGGACCTGGCGGGCACCGACGTCACCACCACGGCGACATGTCCGGAGCAGCTGGAGCGGATCGCCAAGCGGGGAAACACACCGCTGGACGACGCGGCCGTCCTCGACACCACGAGCGTGGACGAGTCGGACGTCGCCGACAGCTCCACGATCGAAACACAAGCCGGGACCTGGACGCTCCAGGCCTCGAGCGAGGCTCCCGGCGGCTGGGAGATCACCGGCATTCCCGGACCGCCATGAGCGTGTCACTGTGGATGCCGGCTGGCGACGGCCTGCCGGTAGCCTGGATGGAAGTTCGCCCGCGGCGAGAGGAGACGCGATGAAGGCCGTCGTCATTCACGAGACCGGAGGTCCCGAGGTCCTGCGGTGGGAGGAAGCACCGAATCCCGAGCCGGACGACGCTGAGGTTCTGATCCGAGTTCACGCCGCGGGCGTGAATCCGGTCGATTGGAAGCGACGCAGCGGAAACTACGACCTGGACCTGCCGACGATCCTGGGCAACGAGGCTTCCGGCACCGTGCAGCAGTCGCGGGCGGAGGGCTTTGCCGAGGGCGATGAGGTGTTCGGTTACGCCGCGAGCGGCGCGTACGCGGAGCTCGCCGCAACGCCGGCCACCACGATCGCCCGAAAGCCAGAGGGCGTCGCCCACGAGCAGGCCTCGACGATTCAGGTCGCGGCGCAGACCGCCTGGCAGTCCCTGTTCGACGTGGCGGGCCTCGAGAGCGGGCAGACAGCGCTGATCATCGGCGCCTCGGGTGGCGTCGGCCACTACGCGGTGCAGCTCGCCAAGCAAGCGGGCGCACGGGTGATCGGCACCGGCTCGTCGCGCAACCGCGACTTCGTGCTCGGCCTCGGTGCCGACGAGTACGTCGACTACACGGAACAGGACATCGCCGAGGCGGTCAACGACGCGGACGTCACCTTCGACACGATGGGCGCCGAAACGGAGAAACTCGTTTCGACCGTCCGCGAGGGAGGCTTCCTCGTCGTCATCGCCTCGGCGCCCCCGGAGGAAGCCGCGAAGGAGCGCGGCATCCGCACCGCGCTGCACGTGACCGAGCCGAACCCGGACGAGCTTGGGCGAATCGCCGATCTGATCGCAGCCGGCGACGTCCGCGTGGAGATCCAAGAGGTGATCCCCATCGCCGAGGCTCGGCGCTCCCACGAGCTGAGCGAGTCGGGGCACGTCCGCGGCAAGCTCGTGCTCGCAGTCTCGGGATAAGGAGGCGGCATGGCGTCCACGGTCACGCTCGGCGAGCTCGAGCTCACCCGGATCGGACTCGGCACCAACCGCCTCACGGACACCCCCGAGAACCGTTCCTTCCTCCAGGCGGCGGTGGAGGAAACGGATCTCAACTTCATCGACACGGCCCACCTCTACACCGGCGGTGAGAGCGAGCGCACGATCGGTGGCGCGCTCGCGCCGTTCGACGGCCTCGTCGTCGCGACGAAGGGCGGCTATAACGCCGGCGTCGGCGTCGCGGGACTGCGCGCCGAGCTCGAGGAGAGCTTCGAGCGCCTCGGCACCGACACCATCGACCTCTACTACCAGCACCGAGTTCATCCGGACCTGGAGGTGGAGGACGCCATGGGCCTCCTCAACGAGTACCGCGAGGCCGGCCGCATCGCGCACATCGGGATCTCCGAGGTCTCGGTCGAACAAGTAGAGCGGGCGCGCGCGGTGGCCCCGATCGCGGTGGTCCAGAACGAGTACAGCCTGGTCCAGCGAAAGTGGGACGAGGTCGTCGACCACTGCGCTGCCGACGGGATCGTGTTCGTGCCCTACTTCCCGCTGCGCGGCGAGGACCCGCCGGCGGTGGCCGAGGTCGCCGATCGCCATGGCGCGACGCCGAGCCAGATCCGCCTAGCGTGGCTCCTGCGGCGATCCCCGAACATGCTGCCGATCCCCGGGACACTCTCGTTCGAGCATCTGAACGAGAACCTCGGCGCGCTCGAGATCGAGCTCTCCGACGAGGAGTTCGAGCGGCTCAGCGGCTAGCGGCCCCGCCCGGTGGGTCACGCCGGGGCGCTACCTGTCGCTACTTCACCACCCGGTACTGGAGGTGGGCGATGCGGCCCGAGCGCGCGATTGCGACCGGCTCCAGGTTGGTGCGACCGCCGACGTCGGTCCCGAAGAGCCTCGCGCCGCCGCCCAGGATCACCGGCAGGACGAAGAGCAGGATCTCGTCCACCAGGCCCGCCTCGAGTGCCTGGTCGGCGGTGTTCGCGCCGAAGATCAGGGCGTTCCGGCCGCCGGCGGCCTCGAGCGCTTGGCCTACGGCATCGCGGATGTCGCCGGAGATGAACGTGATCGAGGGGTCCTCCTCGTCGTCGGGCGGGTTGTGGGTGAGCACGAGCTGCGGCCCGCTCCAGCGACCGCCGAAGGGCGCGCTCGTCTCTCGCCGCGTGGAGCCGCGGCCGACGTCGTAGCTCCGGCGCCCCGCCAGGATGGCGCCCGTCGTCTCGATCATCTCGTCGACAACGTCGGCCGGCGCGTCCCCTGCGTATTCGAACACCCAGTCCATGTCGCCACCGGGGCCGGCCATGTAGCCGTCCAGAGAGATCGTCGTCGTGATTCGGACCAGGGTCAAGCGAGCACCTCCGTAGGGTCTTCGGTTTCGGGGTTAACGACCGGCTTGCGTCCACGGAATCATCGCTCCAGGTGCTAAACAGCGCCGGTGGCGACGTTCTGCTTGATCCACGGCAACTGGCACGATTCGTCCTCCTGGGATCAGCTGGTCCCTGAGCTCCGGGCGCGCGGACACGAGGCAGTGGTGCCCAATCTGCCGATCGATGATCCCGCGACGACATACGAGGAACGCGTGCGGCCCGCGCTCGGAATGCTCGAAGGGACGACAGGGCCCATCGTCGTTTTGGGTCACTCGGCGGCGTCGGGTTACGCCGCGATCGTCGCATCGCGGGTGCCGGCCTCGCTGCTCGTCTACCTGTGCCCCCGCCTGGAGCACTTCCAGCCGACCGATGCCCGCCGCGTGTTCCGCGAGACTCTCCGGTTTCCGCCGCGGCGCGCCGACGGGACGATCGTCTGGGAGCCCGAAGATGCGATCGCACAGATGTACTCGCGGCTGGATCCGGGGACGGCCGCGGCCCTAGCGGACAACCTGCGGCCCACCGCCCCGCCGTCCGACGAGTTTCCGCTGCGAGCCCACCCGGACGTGGAAACCGTGGTCGTCTACGCGACCGAGGACGAGTTCTTCGAGCCCGAGTGGGAGCGGTTCATCGCGCGCGAGATCGGCGCCGACGCACTTGAGATCGGCGGTGGTCACTTCCCGATGGCCGAGGACCCGCGGATGCTGGGCGAGCTGCTGGACCGATTGGCCCGCGAGCGGACCGGCTAGCCCGTCGAGGCGGCGACCGCCTCCAGGGCCGCCAGCTCCGGGACCGCGTGCGGGGCCTTCTCGGCGACGATCTCCTCGAGGACCTCGCGTAGCGCCGCGACGCGCTCGGGGCCGAACCGCTCCGCCCAGCGCGCCTCGATCTCGTCGATGAGTCCGAAGCCCTTCCGCTGAGCCTCAACGCCCTTGTCAGTCAGGCAGATCAGCTTCGCGCGGCGATCCTGGGGGTCGGGGGTCCGCTCGACGTATCCCTGGTCGACCAAGTCGTCCACGAGCTCGCCGACGGACTGCTTCGTCATGCCGGCGTACATGGCGAGCTCAGTCAGGCGCATGCCGTCCTCGCGGACGAACCGGAACACGCAGCCGTGGGTCGGGCGAATGTCCTCATAGCCCGCCTTCTCGAGCTCGCGCCTGAACTCCGCGAGGTATGCCTCGGTCGCGGAGTCGAGCAGCCCCATCAGCGGGGGATGGTCGCGTGTGTGTTTCGTGTCACTCATGGATAGTCAGGGTGTCTGATAAGGTCGCCTGAATAGTTAGTCAGGATTCCTAACAAGGTCACCTGACGATTGTACCCCACGGAACGAGGTGACGAAATGAATCGAAAGTGGTGGACGCTCGGGGTGGTGAGCGTGGCGACGTTCATGCTCCTCCTCGACATCACGGTGGTGAACACGGCGCTGCCCGCGATCCAGCAGGACCTCGGCGGCAGCTTCAGCGACCTGCAGTGGGTGATCGATGCCTACGCCCTCTCGCTCGCGGCGCTGGTGCTGACAGCGGGATCCTTAGCGGACCGGCTCGGTCGCCGGCGCGTCTTCGCCGTCGGCCTCGGGATCTTCTCGCTGGCTTCGCTCGTCGCGGCGCTCTCGCCCGATCCAACGTTCCTGAACGTCTCGCGAGCCGTCCAGGGGATCGGCGGGGCGATCATGTTCGCGGTCTCCCTGGCGCTCGTCGCGCAGGAATTCCCCGCGGGGCGTGAGCGCGGGATGGCGATGGGGATCTACGGCGCCACGATTGGCATCGCCGTGGCCGTCGGCCCGCTCGTGGGCGGGTTGCTCACGGATGGGTTCGGCTGGGAATCGGTGTTCCTGCTCAACGTGCCCATCGGGCTCGCCGCCCTCGCGATCACCTACTGGAAGGTCCGGGAGTCGCGGGACCCAAACGCCACGCGTGTCGACTGGGCGGGCCTGGCGACGTTCTCGACGGCCCTGTTCATGCTGGTGCTCGCGCTCGTGCGAGGCAACGACGAGGGCTGGGGCAGCGCGCTGATCGTCTCGCTGTTCGCGAGCTCGGGAGTGCTCCTCGCCGCCTTCATCGCAATCGAGCAGAGGGTGGCCGAGCCGATGCTGCCGCTGCGGCTGTTCAGGCGGCGGGCCTTCACGGGCGTGCAGCTTGCGGCCTTTGCGGTATCGGGCTCGCTGTTTGCGCTGTTCCTGTACCTGACGCTGTACCTGCAGAATTTCCTGGGCCTGTCACCGGTCGAGGCCGGAGTGCGGTACCTGCCGATCACCGTCGCGTCATTCTTGGTCGCGCCGCTGGCCGGGATGGCGCTGGGCCGGGTCAAGGCGCGCTATCTGATGAGCGGGGGTCTCGTGCTCACCGGCACCGGACTCGCGCTGATGGCCGGGCTGCACATGGATTCGAGCTGGACTGCGCTTCTGGCCGGGTTCGTGATCAGCGGCATCGGCGTCGGACTCCTGAATCCCGTGATCGCCGACGTGGCGCTGAGCGTGGTGCCGAAGGAGCAAAGCGGAATGGCCGCCGGGATCAACGACACGTTCCGGCAGGTGGGGATCGCCGTCGGCATCGCCGCCTGGGGAGCGATCTTCCTCGGCGCCGGAGCGGCCCGGACCCAGGAGGTCGCCGGCGGAGCAGTCCACGGCGACCAGGCCCGCGGGCTGGTGGAGGCCGCATCCTCCGGCAGCCTGGACCAGGCGGTCGCCGGGGCCCCCCACGGCGCCCAGGCGACGCTGGAGAACGCGGCACAGCAGGGATTCCTCCACGGTATGAACGAGATCCTCATCCTCGGAGCGATCCTCGCGTTCGCCGGATCAGCGCTGGCGCTCTTCCTTGTCCGCGAGGGCGAGATCGAGCGCGATCCAGTCGAGGCCGAGGCGGTGGGGGGTCAGGCCATCGAGCTCCGGCCCGAGCCCGTCAAGGCGTAGGGAAGTGGGCGCCGCGACGGAAGTCGCGGCGCCCCCCGCTCAGGCCGTTCCCCTACCGAACGGAATCCGCGGCAGCAGCCCCGTCTTCCGGGCCGGCACCACCGCCAGCGCGAGTCGCCCGAGCGTCAGCGCTCCGAGCATCAGGCCGAAGTCGCGCAGCGCGATGTCGTAGTACTCGGGCGGATTCTTCGTCAGCAGGTTGACGATGATCCCGCCGAGCCACGCCGCCACGACGAAGGCGCCGATCCGCGGCGCCAGGAGGACGAGGATCCCGGCGAAGATCTCCACGCCGCCCACGAAGTACATGAAGTCCTGACCACTTCCGGGGGCGATGCTGTTGATCCAGTTCGCCAGGTAGTCCGGCCACTCCACCGACCAGTTGAAGAACTTGTCGAGGCCGAACAGGATCGGCGCGACCGTGAAGCCGACCCGCAGGAGCCAGAACGCCTGATGAGCTGCTGTGCTCACCGCGGCCGACTCGGCGACCGGCTCGGGCGTCGTATGCCGTCCGTCCGTCACCGATTGACGCGGCGCGTGAAGGGTCGTGCTCTCCATCGAGACCTCCTTCGTCTACGCGTCCGCACGCCGCGGACGCCTGTGGTCCTATTTACCCCGTTAGCGTCGTCGCTCGCGCGCGTATTACGCCCGCGACACGACCAGCGTCCGGAGGCTCGCGTAATCCTCCTGACATGCCGGGCATCCCTCGAGATGCGGCCGCATGCCAGGGATCTCCTGGTCGGCGTGCCGTCCGGCGAGCTCGACCTCGACGTAGCGGTCGAGCTCCTCGAAGCATTCATCGCAGCCGAGCTCGGGCTCTGCCGGGCCCAGCAGCCGCCGAACCATCTCCTGCTGTCTCGTGGTGTCGTCAGTCATCTTCCTGCCCCCTGTCCCCCTCCACGCCGAGCGTTCGGCGCAACTTGCGCCGCGCGTCGTGGAGGGTCTTGTAGAGGGCCCCGCGCGTTGTGCCGAGCCGGTCGGCCAGCACGTCGATCGGGACCTCGTTCAACGCCAGCGCGACGAGCACCTCACGCTGATGCGGCGTGAGGTCGGTCTCGATCGCCCTGGAAATCTCGCCCAGAAGCTCGCCGTGCTCCGTTTGCGCGTGGGGCGACGATCCCGAGTCGGCGAACCGCGGCCACTCCGCCGGCTCGAGCGGGATCTCGCGCCCCTGCCACGCGAGGCGCCGGACCTTCACCGCCGCCTCCAGGAGGGCGAACTTGTACGCCCACGTGGTGAAGCGGCTTTGGCCGCGGAAGGTGTCGAGCTTCGCCAGCACCGCCACGAGCGCGTCGTTGGCGCTCTGGAGGGCCACGTCCTCGAGATCGCCGCCGCGAAGGTGCTGAACGCTGCGCGCCCGGCGCCTGACCTCGAACCGCGCGGCGCGCAGCAGCAAGGCGTGGAGACGTCCGATCGCCTCGTCGCGTTCGGGCCCCTCGGAGCGCAGCTCGTCAAGCCACGTATCCGGGCCGGGCTCAGTGCTCACCGCGGCGGCGGGTCTGATTTCGGGCGGGGTCACGTGGGTCCGCAGGATCGCATGTCCTCCTCGACCCGGCCGCGTATGGATGCCCGTCGCACCGCGGCCCTCGCAATCTCGGAGCAGCACTTCACCCATCGACACGGTTAGCGACGTAACGGCCGGGGTCCTTACGTCTCGGAGTAACTTTCGCCTCGGAGAGAGCGAAGCAGGAGGTTCGGGATGAGAGTGCTCGGAATCGTTGCGTGTAGCGCGATCGCGCTGGCGGTCGCGGTGCCGTCGGCATCGGTGGCCCGCGGCGGGCACGCGACGAAGGTGGTCTGCATCAGCCAGAAAAGCGGCAAGCGCGTCTATCGGGAGACGCCGGAGCGCTGCACCTTCCACAAGCGCGGCGAGCCGCTGGCCGAGGCATTCTTCGTGCGCACGAAGGACGACCACTGGCACGTCTGGAGCCGATCCAGCGCACGCGGCAAGGGCAAGGAGCCAACGCCCATGGGCGGCGGTGAGGTGCGGGTCCGAATTCGTTTGAAGCACCCCGTTCGTAAGTGCGGGCACCGTGTCTTCTCGAGGGCCCACTTCTTCTTCCCGAAGACGAACCACGGGACGACGATGGCGCTGGACGTGTGCGCGTAGCCGGCTAGCAGTGAACCCCGGCCGCCCTCATGGCGGCGTCGGGGCTGTCGAACCGCTCGAAACCGACCACCTTGCCATCGCGGAGGGTCCAGACGTAGCCCTGACGGCGCTCGGCCTCGGGGTCGTTTCCTGCGCCGTGAAGCGACACCAGGACGACCACCCGGTCGCCGGCGTCGAGGATCTCGTCGATCTGGACGTCCTCCATTGCGCCCGCGGGCTCGACCCAGTTCATCCCGGGGTCGAGCAGCCCGGAGGGAACCGGTGAGCCCTCCTTGGCCCAGACGGAGTAGATCCGGCCGATCACATCGACGTTCTCCTGCGACACTGGCCGCTCAGTATCGCGCGATCGACGGGTCTATACACCGATGGCCTACGCACCCACAACCCGCCACCTGCTCCGCGCCAAGGATCTCGCCGACGGACGCTACTTCGAGCCCCTCGGGGTAAGCGACATGGCACGCGCGGCCGGGCTGTCGCGCGCGCACTTCAGCCGTGAGTTCAGGCGAGCCTTCGGCGACCCCCCGCACACCTACCTGCTTACGCGCCGGCTCGAGCGCGCCGCGGCGCTCCTTCGCAACACCGACCGCTCGGTCACGGACATCTGCCTCTCGGTCGGCCTGCTCAGCCTCGCCTCGTTCACCACCAGCTTCCGGCGCGTCTACGGGATGAGCCCTACCGCGTATCGCGCGAGCTTCCCGCCGGCCTCCCACCAGGCTCAGATCCCCGCGTGCGTGCAGTTGGTGTACGGACGCCCGCGATACAGCACATCTCGATAAACCGACCGGCCCGCGCGCGGCTAGCGTCGTCCGGCGTCAGACAACTCACTCGAGGAGGAGGACGAAATGATCAAGATCTCAACTACGCAGCTCTGGGTCGACGACCAGGACGAGGCGCTCGACTTTTGGACCAACAAGATGGGCATGGAGACGCGAGCGGACGTGACGATGGCGGAGCTGGGGAACTTCCGGTGGCTCACCGTCGGGCCCGCCGGACAACCGGACATCGCGATCGTCCTGATGGCCATCCCCGGCCCGCCCGTGATGGATGGAGATACTGCCGACCAGGTTCGAGCGCTGATGTCAAAGGGCTTCGCCGGCACGGTCTTCCTGACGACCGAAAACATCCAGGCGGACTACGAGGAGCTGAGGAGCCGCGGCGTCGAGTTCACCGAGGAGCCACAGGAGCGCCCGTATGGAATCGACGCGGGCTTCCGTGACCCGTCTGGGAACTCGATCCGCCTGACCCAAGTGCGCGAAGGCATCGGGGTTTAGGCCGGGGCGCCGCGCGACGGCGTGCCGCTCGGTGCGCCGTCGCCGACTCGCAGGGACTATCAGGTGCCTGGGCCGACGTCCTTCGGGGCGTAGCGGTGGTGGATCGCCAGGGTGTTGCCGTCAGGGTCGGTGAAGAAGGTCTGGTAGCAGACCCCCGAGTCGATCACGTCGCCCTGGAACTCGATCCCGCGCGATTCGAGCTCGGCCTTTGCGGCCTCGAAGTCGTCGACGTGGAACTCGATCGGGTGGGTGTGATTCTTGAATTCGAGTCCGAACGCCTCTGACTGCATGACGGCGATCGTCAGGTTGCCGGTCTCGAACTCGCCGGCGGGCATATTGCCCCAGCGCTTTCCGAACGGCAAGCCGAGGGTCTCGCCGTAGAACTTCGCGGCGCGGTCGTAATCCTGCGTCGGCACGGTGATGAAGTCGACGCCGTTGAGGAGGCCTCCGTTTTCGTTCATGCGCGATCTCCCTTCGTCGCTGACTCAGTTGATCATCGCTCACTCATCGCGCGGGCCTGGCGCTTGCCCGCTCGGGCGAGCTTCACCCGCTCGACCGCCGGGAGCACCGCCTTGCGCAGCCGGACGGCGTCGGGGGTGACCTCCACGCACTCGTCGTCGCGGATGAACTCCAGCGCCTG
>JBJMKM010000078.1:0-39014 GCA_045805825.1 Solirubrobacterales bacterium | reverse complement strand
CGTCGTTGAGGTTCCTGAGATCAAGATCGAGAAGATCGGCCTGCGGCCGTTCCACGAGTTAGACCAGGCGAACGAAACCTGGCCGCGCGGCGACCGCCCGGCGGCGATTCGCGAGGCCGCGGCCGAGTTCAGATCCCGGTTCGCGACGCCGGAGAACCGCGTGCGCGGCATTCGCACCGTCGACATCGCGTCCGCGGGCTACCCGCTGAAGTTCGCGTTCGGCGGCGCCGCCGTCGGGGCGAATCCGTACATCAACATCATCAACCGCCTTCAGGTGGTCCAGTTCGAGGACTTCGACGGACGGCTGCGGACGCTCGCCTACGAGCCCACAGTTCCCGAGGGACCCGTGGAGGCACCGTTCTACGCCCAGATGGTCGAGCGGCTGGGCGAGTTCCTCTCCTACAAGGTCCTGGCGACGATCTGGAACCATCCCGACGAGGCGCTGGCCAAGGTGGGGCTGCGCCCCGAGGACGTGGACTACGTCAGCTTCGACCACCTCCACGTGCAGGACCTGCGATTCGTGCTCGGCACCACCGAGCCGATCCCTGGCGAGGCGGCCCCGCGCCCGCCCCTGTTTCCCAACGCCAAGCTGATCGCCCAGCGCAGGGAATGGGACACGTTCGCGTCGCTTCACCCGATGCAGTGGGCCTGGTACGTCGAGGACGGGATCAAGGACGTGATCACCGACAACGTGGTCCTGATCGACGGCGACCTCGAGCTCGGCAAGGGCGTGGCGCTCGTCTGGACGCCAGGCCACACCGACGGCAATCACTCGCTCTGCATCAACACCGAGGACGGCGTCTGGGTCTCGTCCGAGAACGGCGTCGCCGCGGACTCCTGGCACCCGCACCTGTCGAAGATCCCCGGGATCCGCAAGACAGCCGAGTTCTTCGGCCGCGAGGTGATCCTCAACTCGAACACGCTCGAGGACTCGATCGACCAGTACGACTCGATGATCAAGGAGAAGGCGCTCGCGGATGCGAACCGCATCGATCCGCGGTATCTGAACGTCTTCCCGTCGTCGGAGATGGCGAGCTGGAAGCGGCAGTGGCCCGCGGTTCCGACGTTCGTCTACGGCGGCATCAACTCCGGTGTCATCCAGCGGCCGGCTTCGCAAAACGGCGCCTGACCGAAGACGCACTGCGGCGAGCCAGCGGCTCGCGTACAGATAGCTAGCCTCGGCGACGTGGATCGTCGCTCGTGGCTCTGGCTCCTCCTGCTCGCCTCGATCTGGGGGGCGAGCTACATGTTGATCAAGATCGGCCTGCGCGACCTGTCGCCGGAGATGGTCGCCTTCGCGCGGATCGCGCTCGCCGCTGCCGTGCTCATGCCAATCGCCGCCGCGCAGGGCGCGCTGCGAGGCCTGCGCGGGCGGCTCGGTGTGGTCGTCCTGGTGGGGGCGATCCAGGTCGCGATCCCCTTCTGGCTGATCCCGGCAGGCGAGCAGGAGATCCCCTCGGCACTGGCGGGGATCCTCGTCGCCACCAGCCCCATCTTCACCGCGCTGCTGGCGATCCGGTTCGATCACGAGGAGCGCTCGGAGGGGTGGCGGCTCGCCGGGGTCGGAATCGGCGTGGTTGGAGTTGTCGTGCTGTTCGGGCTCGACCTCGCCAGCTCGAGCGCTGCGGTGCTCGGCGGTCTGGCCGTCGTCCTCGCCAGCGTCGGTTATTCGATCGGCGGCTTCATCGTCAAGCACCGGCTGTCGGATACGCGGCCCCTCGGCGTGGTCGCTTCCGTCATGACGGCGAGCGCGGTGCTCCTGCTCGTTCCGGCCGCCCTCAGTGCGCCGTCGACCACGCCCGGGCCTGGGCCGCTTGCCGCGGTCGCCGCCCTGGGCGTATTCGGAACCGGCGCGGCGTTCGTGATCTTCTACCTGCTGATCGGGACCGTGGGGCCGGCGAGGACGATGATCGTCTCCTACCTCGCGCCGGGATTCGCGGTCGTCTACGGCGCCACGCTGCTGAGCGAGTCGATCACCGCGGGAACGATCATCGGTCTCGCGTTGATCGTTGGAGGCTCGTGGCTCGCCGCCGGCGGGCTGGCGGCACCGGCGGCTAGGACCATTCCGGCTGAGGCTCCGCCCCTGCCCGCCTGCGAAGCAGCGGCGATACCCGATAGCGCTCCTCGCCGAGCGAGCGATGGAGAGCATCGAGAATCGCGACGGCGCGCTTCAACCCGATAGCGGCACCCCACTCGAACGGACCCCGCGGCCAATTGAAACCCAGCCGCATTGCGGTGTCGCAGTCCTCCGCGGTGGCGACTCCCTGGTCGACCGCGAAGTGCGCCTCGTTGACGATCTGGGCGAGGATCCGGCCGAGGACGAGGCCGGGAGCATCGCCAACCCATTCGACGTGCTTGCCGGCCGCGCGAAAGTACCGCTCGACGGTCGCCGCGTCCTCGTCGCTCAGCGAGTCGTCGCGACCGAGCTCCACCAGAGGCGACGTCTCGAGGTCCGGAAGCGCGACGTGGTGGACCGAGTCCTCGACCTCGGGCTTCCGCTCCCACCCGGGCTCGCTTGAGGGCGGCTCCGGATCGTCGGGACGGGGTGAGCCTTGGGTGTAGTCGTAGTACCCGCGGCCCGTCTTTCTCCCGTGGCGGCCCGCCGCGACCGTTCGCGCCTGGATCGGGTGGGGTTGCCACCGCGGCTCGTGGAAGCTCTGTTCCCAGAACGACTTCGCGACCTCGAAGTTGACGTCGACGCCCACCAGGTCCATGAGCTCGAACGGACCCATCCGAAAGCCGCCGCCGATGCGCACGATCCGATCGATCTGGTCCATGGAGGCGATTCGCTCGCCCAGGAGACGCAGCGCCTCGAGCGTGAACGGGCGCGCGCACCGGTTGGCGACGAAGCCGATGCCGTCCGCAGCTTGGATGGGGTCGCGCCGCATCGCCCGCGCGACCTCGGTCGCGGCGTGGGCCGCCTCAGCCGCGGTGTCGTCTCCGGAGACGATCTCGACCAGCCGCATCAACGGCGGCGGGTTGAAGAAGTGCATCCCGCAGACCCGCTCGGGGCGCTCGGTCCCCGCGGCGATCGCGGTCACCGACAGCGATGAGGTGTTGGTGGCGAGGATCGCGTCGGGGCCGCAGATCGAGGCGAGCCTGTCGAACAGCTCTCGCTTGACGGCGAGGTCCTCTGGGGCCGCCTCGATGACGAGCTGGCATTCACCAATCGCTTCGAGGTCACCGGCGAGGTGCAGACGCTCCCGGGCCGCCGCCGCCTCGTCATCGCTCCACATCCCCTTCGACGCGCCCTTCGAGAGCCCGTCGGCCACGCGCTTCTCGCCGGCGGCTAGGGCGTCGGGAATCGGGTCGTGCATCCAGGTCTCGAACCCACCCACACAGGCGAGCTGCGCGATCCCGGCGCCCATCGTCCCGGCGCCGACAACTCCGACCCGCTCGATGCTCAATCGTCCGTCCCGGGCGGTTCCTCGCCCTCCCAGTAGTCCCTCGCGTCCTCGCGTCGGTACGCCTCCGCCAATCCCTCCCCGGCCGCACCCGGCGCCCGGGTCGCGGCCATCAGCTTTCCGCTGTCCGGGTACAGGTTGACCTCGGGCGCGACCATCGTGCTGACGAGGAGAACGCGCGCCGCTCCATCGGACCGGTTGGCGACCTGATGCGCACCCTCATCGCCGACTCTGAACCCAACCACCTCGCCGGTCTCGAGCTGTCGCCAGCCTTCAGTCGTACGAAGCGACGGCGTGCCGTCGAGCACGATCAGGAGCTCTTCGTTGGCGGTGTGGGCGTGGTACGGGAAGGTCGCCTGCCCCGGCGGAATCTCGTAGAGGCTCACGCCGAGGTTCTGCGCGCCCGCCTGCTGCGCAAGTTTCGCGCGACGATAGGTGAATCCAGGCCGATCCTGGTCGGAGTCGAAGTCCGGGCTGAAGACGTTGGGCATCTCTACCTCCCCTTGAACTCTGGCCGCCGCTTTTCGAGGAACGCGTCCATCCCCTCGATGCGGTCCTCGGTGGCCATTGCGATCTCATACAGTCGCCGCTCGTGCTCGAGCCCGGCGGTCAGGCCGGTGTCGTCGGCCGCCAGCACCGCCTGCTTGGCGAGCCGCACCGCGATCGGAGGCCGTCGCGCGACCCGCTGCGCGAGCTCCATCGCCCGCTCCAGCCACTCGCCCTTGGGGGCGACCTCGTTGACGAGCCCGAAGCGCTCGGCCTCGCGCGCGCCGATGCGTCGCCCGGTGAGGACGAGCTCCATCGCTCGCTGCTTGCCGAGGACGCGCGCAAGGCGCTGAGTACCGCCGCCGCCGGGAATGATCCCGAGGGTGATTTCGGGCTGGCCGAACTCGGCTGTCTCAGACGCCACGATCAGATCGCAGATGAGGGCCAGCTCGCAGCCACCCCCGAGCGCGAACCCCGAGACGGCGGCCACGAGCGGCGTCTTCGAACCCGCGACGCGGCGCCAGAAAGCCGTCATCGGATGCCGCAACGCCTCCTCGAACGTGCGCTCGCGAAGCGCGCGAATGTCGGCGCCGGCTGCGAACACCTCGTCGGAACCCGCGATCACGATGCAGCGCACGTCCGGGTCGGCGTCCAGCGACTCGACGGCGGTGGCCAGCTCCTCCATCAGCTCCGGCGACAGCGCGTTGCGCGCGTCGGGGCGGTTCAGGCGGCAGAGTGCGACGTGGCCGTCGCGGGTTTGCTCGAGGAGCGGGCTCACCCGCCCCCGCGCACCGGCGTCATCGCGTTGATGCCGGTCGCCGCGCGCCCGATGATGAGCTTGTGGATCTGTGAGGTGCCCTCGTACAGGGTCGTCACGCGCGCGTCGCGCAGGTAGCGCTCGACCGGATAGTCGTCGACGTAGCCCGAGCCACCGTGGACCTGGATCGCCAGGTTGGCGCATTCCACGGCGGATTCGGTCGCGTAAAGCTTCGCGATGGAGGTCTCCGGCGTGTTCGGCTTGCCCTGGTCCTTCAGCATCCCGGCGCGCAGGACGAGCAGCCGCGCCGCGTCCCGGCGGACGATCATCTCGGCGATCATCTCCTGGACCAGCTGAAAGCTCGCGATCGGCACGCCGAACTGCTCGCGCTCCTTGGCATATTCGACAGACGCCTGGACGCAGCCGTCGCAGATGCCCACGCATCCCGCGGCCACCGAGTAGCGGCCGGCCTCGAGCGCGGTCATAGCGATCTTGAAGCCGTCGCCGACCTCGCCCATCAGGGCGTCGTCGGGAACCTCGACGTCGTCGAGGCCGAGGGAGCCAGTGTCGGAGGCCCGCAGCCCGAGCTTGCCGTGTATCTCCTGCGAGGAGAACCCCTCCGATTCCGTCGGCACGAGAAAACAGGCGATACCGCGATGGCGCTCCTCGGGGTTCGTCTGGGCAAAGATCAGCGCCACGTCGGCGACGTTCCCGAGCGAGATCCACATCTTCTGGCCAGTGATTCGCCAACCGCCGTCGATCTTCTGCGCCCGGGTCCGCATTGAGGAGGGGTCGGACCCCGCATCCGGCTCGGTCAGCCCGAAGCACCCGAACGCCTCGCCGGCGCACAGCCGTGGCAGCCACTGGCGCTTCTGATCCTCGGTGCCCCAGCGTTCGATGGCGCCGCAGACGAGCGAGGTCTGCACCGACACCACCGTCCGCGCCGAGGAGTCGCCCCGGCCGACCTGCTCGACGATCAGCCCGTAGCTGACGTAGTCCAGATTCCCGCCTCCGTACTCCTCGGCGACCGTCGCGCCCAGATAGCCCATGTCGCCCAGGCGCCTGGCGAGCTCGATATCGAAGCGGGCCGCGCGGTCGTTGTCGCGAGCGCGGGGGATGATCTCGTTGTCGGCGAACTCCCGAGCGGTCTCGGAAATGAGGCGCTGCTCGTCGGTGAGGTCGAGGTTCACTAGGCGTTCGCGAGGATCTCGTTGAGGACGTTCCGGAAAGCTTCGCCCGCCTCCTGGGTCCTGGGCCCCGGAGCCTCGAGCGTGCGGTCGTCGATCGCCGCCACCGCCTGAACCTCGCGGACCGTGGATGCTAGGAAGGCTTCCCGAGCGGCGAGCAGATCGTGGATCGCGAACTCTCCCTCCTCCACATCGAGCTCCCGGACTATGTGGCGCCGCGTGATCGAATCGAGGATGCCGGTTTCGAGCGAAGGGGTCCGCAGGCCCCGGTCGGCCGTCACCCAGAAGATCGTCGAGGTCGGCGCCTCGAGCACGATGTCGTCGGGCCGCACCAGCAGCGCTTCGTCGGCGCCGCGCCCCTGCGCGATACGCGTCGCCTGCATGTTCGCTCCGTACGAGAGCGACTTCACGCCGGTGAGGATGACCGTCGGCTGGTAGGTCACCGTCACGAGTCGCACGGTGGTGGCCATCGCCGGCATGTTCTCGATCAGGAGAATCCTGCGGCCGCCGCGGGTGAGGACGATCCGAAGCTGGGCATTCCCGTTTCCGAACTCATCGAGCAGCGCATCGATTTCCCGTTCGACCGCATCGCGGTCGACGGGGAGTTCGATCGCCGCCGCGGAGTGCTCGAGGCGATCGAGGTGGTCGGTCAGCGCGAAGGGATGCCCCTCGTACAGGCGGATCACCTCGAAGACGCCGTCGCCCCGGTAGAGGCCGTCGTCGGGCAGCGGGATCGTCGCCTCGGGAGTGGGAGAGATGACCCCGTCGACGCTGGCTATCTCGCTCACCGCCATGGGTGAATCCGAGGCTATATGAGACGCCTCGATCGTTGCGGCTTAATCGATCAGCCGGCGGCGGGGTTCTCGACCACCGTCGCGACCCCCTGGCCGACCCCAACGCACAAGGCCGCCACGCCGTAACGGGCCTTCCGCCGGCGCATCTCCCAGACGAGCGTCGTCATCAGCCGTGCGCCCGAGCACCCGAGCGGGTGCCCCAGGGCGATCGCGCCGCCGTTCACGTTCAGGCGCTCCTCGTCGATCCCGAGCTCGCCGATCGATGCCAGGACCTGGGACGCGAATGCCTCGTTGATCTCCACAAGGTCGACATCGTCGATCGAGAGGTTCGCCGCCTCGACCGCACGGCGTATCGCAGGGATCGGGCCGGTCCCCATGTACGCCGGGTCGACTCCCGCGACGCCGATCGAGACGATTCGGGCCAGCGGCTCGGCTCCCATGGCCTCCGCCCGCTCGGGCGAGGCAAGAACGACGCAGGCGGCGCCGTCGTTGAGCGTCGAGGCATTGCCGGCGGTGACGGTTCCACCCTCGCGGAACGCGGGCCGAAGCTTGCCGAGCTTCTCGAGCGATGTGTTCGCCCGCGGCCCCTCGTCGACCTCGACCACCTCGGCCGGTCCGCGCCCGTTTGCCGAGGGTGCCTCGATCGGGATGAGCTCGTCGGCAAAGCGGCCCTCCCGTGTCGCCTCGACGGCGCGCATGTGGCTCTGGAGGGCGAAGCGGTCCTGCTCCTCGCGGGAGATCCCGTACCGCTCGGCGACGTTCTCGCCCGTCTCGCCCATCGACTCTGTGGAGTACCGCTCCGCCATCCGGGGGTTGATCAGCCGCCACCCGAGCGCGGTGTCGTGCATGGTCTGCGGCCCGCGGGGAAGTCCGGACTCGGGCTTCAGGACCACCCATGGCGCGCGGCTCATCGACTCTGCGCCGCCCGCGATGTACAGATCGCCCTCGCCCAGTCGGAGGGCACGTGACGCCTGGTTGATGGCCTCGAGCCCGGACGCGCAAAGACGGTTGACGGTGACGCCCGGCACTTCGACCGGAAGCCCGGCGAGCAGCGACGCCATCCGGCCGGCGTCCCGATTGTCCTCGCCCGCCTGGTTGGCGGCTCCCCAATACACGTCGCGCACGGACTCCGCATCCAGGCCGGTGCGCTCAACGGCCGCGGAGATGGTGTGGGCCGCCATGTCGTCGGGACGGACGCCGGCGAGCACGCCGCGGTAGCGGCCCATGGGGGTGCGCACTGCATCGACGATGTAAGCGTCGGTCATTCTGGGCCGTTACTGTGATTGGCGGGTCCCATGGACTTCATTCTTATAAGCCTAGGACTGGTGGCCTTCATCATCGTCGTCCTCGTCCTGTTGGCCCGGGCGTATCCCGGCAGCGGCGCGGACCTGGTCGACTGGAAGCCCACCCGCTCCTACGAGGACGAGGCTCGCCTCGAGGGCGAGGACGTCCAGCAGATGATCGATGCGCAGAACGAGATCCGCCGCCGCCGCGGCAAGCCGGATCTGACCCGCTCGGACGCGTCGCGGATGGCCCGCGAGGACCAGCAGGTCCGCGAGCGCCAGCGCAGCTCCTATGACGATCACCTCGACGAGCTCGAGGACGAGCTCGGCGTCTGAGCCGCGCGGGCAGTCGACATGGCCCGGGCACTCATCGTCGGCTGCGGCTGCCGCGGCCGGGCATTGGGGGTGCGCCTCCGTGAGGCCGGCTGGCAGGTGCGCGGGACCACTCGAGACCCCGGCACGGTGGGCGAGATCGCCTCGGCCGGACTGGGGGGCGTCGTCGCCGATCCCAATCGCGTGGGGACCGTCCTCGACGAGATCGCCGACGTGACCCTCGTCTTCTGGATCATGGGCACCGCCATAGGAAATGACGAGGCGGTCGCGGCCCTTCACGGCCCGCGGCTCGAGCGGCTGATGGAGGAGGTCGTGGACACGCCGGTCCGGGGCGTCGTCTACGAGGCGGCGGGCAGCGTGCGGCCGGACCTGCTCAGCGGTGGCGCCGAGATCGTGCGGAGCGCGGCGGAGCGCTGGCACATCCCGGTTGCCGTGGTCGACGCCGATCCGTTTGAGCGGGACGCCTGGCTGGACGCGATGTTCGCCGCCGCCGGGCGTCTGACGGCCGCCAGCCGTACCGGATAAGCGCGGACTACTGGATCCGCTTGGGCTCGAGCTGCTTGGCCCCGGACTTGGACCACGGGGCCGAATTCGGCACGTTCTTGCCGACGCTCGTGTCGAGCGAGCCGACGAGGATGATGCCGCCCACGACCAGGGCCACCACGATCGCCAAGAAGCCGAGGTACACGGCGAGCTGGCGCTTCTTGCTGGGCCCGACCTTCTCCCCGACCACGGTCCGGCGCTTGTCGAGCCCCATGGCATCGACCTCGGACTGCTCGTGGCGGGCCAGGCGCTCCTCGACGGGCTCGCGCTCGATGACGGTGTTCGGTCCCAGGGACGGCGCCGAGATCTTCTGCTCAGCGCGATCTCCGCCCTCGGCACCGCTGCGGTCATCGTCGCTCGCTTGCGATGACTCCCGGCTGGCGCTCTTTGCCTCCTCCGCCATCCTCACCTACACCTAAGCACACCCGCCCCGCCTTCGCCACCCCCAACCGGACGGGCCTCCGCCGGCTCGCGGGGCCTTGATTTTCGCGCGTGAAGCGCTTGAATAACCTAAACTCCGATAAGGATTTAGGCGAATTGGACTGGAGGTAACTCAGGTGGCCGACTACGCGAAGGACGTTCTGGTGGAGACCGATTGGGTGGCCGAGCACCTGAACGACGACGACATCCGGATCGTCGAGGTGGACGAGAACCCCGCCCTGTACGCCGAGGCGCACATTCCCGGCGCGGTCGGATTCGACTGGAAGCAGGACCTCCAGGACCAGGTGAAGCGCGACTTCCTGTCGGCTGGGGACTTCGGCAAACTCATGGGCAGCCGCGGGATCTCCAACGATCACACGATCCTCCTCTACGGCGACCGCAACAACTGGTTCGCCGCCTACACCTACTGGTACTTCCTCTACTACGGCCACGACAAGGTTCGGCTCGTCAACGGCCCGCGCGAGAAGTGGATCTCCGAGGGGCGTGAGACAACGACCGAGGTGCCCGACTATCCCGAGACCACCTTCGACGCCTCCGCGCCCGACGAGTCCATTCGCGCCCGCCGCGAGGAGGTGCTGGGTGCCCTTGGAGGCGGCAAGCAGCTCGTCGACGTCCGCAGCCCGCAGGAGTACTCCGGCGAGCTGATCGCGATGGCCGGCTACGAGCAGGAGGGGGCCCAGCGCTCCGGCCACATCCCCGGTGCGATCTCGGTGCCCTGGGCGCAGGCGGTCAACGAGGACGGCACCTTCAAGTCCGCCGACGAGCTGCGCGAGCTCTACTCGTCCAAGGGCGTGATCGCGAACGGCAACCCGGTTATCGCCTACTGCCGGATCGGCGAGCGCTCGGCCCACACCTGGTTCGTGCTCCACGAGCTGTTGGGTGTCGACGACGTCGTCAACTACGACGGCTCGTGGACGGAGTGGGGCAACCTGGTGGACGTCCCGATCGAGAAGGACGTCTAGGACTTAGCCGTCCAGCCGGTCGAGCAGGTGCTGCAGGATCCGGGCGGTCGCTCCCCAGATCATGTGCTCGCCCACCTCGTAGGTGGGAGTGCGGATCGGGACCCCGCGCCGGATCAGCCGGCGCATCGCGAATCCGTCGCGGAGCTGCTCCAGGGTGAATTCCAGGATCGCCGCGACCTCTGAGGGGTTCGGGCGGAAGCGAAGGTTCTCGGGGATGGTTCCCACGAACGGGTGGACCTTGTAGCCGGTCACGAAGGTCCCCACCGGAGGCAGGGCGCCCTTGACGTCGACCTGCGCCGGGTCGAGGCCGATCTCCTCCTCGGCCTCGCGGAGCGCCGTCCTCAGAAGGCTCTCGTCTGGGTGATCCTGACGACCACCGGGAAAAGAGATCTCGCCCGCATGGCGACGCAGGTCCAGGCGCCGCTCCGTGAACACGAGGCCGGGCCGCTCCGGGTGGCCGAACATCGGTAGCAGGACCGCCGCTTCCGTTCCGCCGGGGGCGCTCATCGCCTGCGCTTCCTCGGGGCTCAGTAGAACGCTCGCGAGGTCCACCGGACGCGCTAGATGATCACCGGCACGGAGCCGCCGTCCACGCTCCAGGCCGAGCCCGCAATGTAGGAGGCCCGTTCCGAGCACAGGAAGACGATCGCGTCCGCGATCTCACCCGGCTCCGCAAGGCGCCCGATCGGCCGGCCGGCCCCGACGCTCTCCAGAGCCTCCTCGCGCGAGCCGAAGCCGCCAGACTCCATCGCCTGATCCAGCAGCCCTCCCGGCTCCATCCACAACTCGCTACGGACCGGACCTGGGCAGATGGCGTTCACCAGCACCCCTTGCTTCGCGTACACCTCGGAGTAGACGCGCGAGAGCGAGAGCTCGGCCGCCTTCGCCACGGAGTAGTCAGGCGTTCCGACCGTGGGCCGCTTGCCGGCGCTGGAGCAGACGTTGACCACGCGACCCCAGCCGCGCTCCGCCATGCGGGGGATCGCCGCGCGCATCGCCCGCATCGGAGCCATCACGTTCAGCTCCCAGGCGGCGTTCCAATCCTCGTCGGTCACCTGCTCGACGCTTCGGCGCTGTGCCGTGCCGGCATTGTTGACGAGTACATCAAGGGCCCCGAACCGCTCCTCTGCCGCTGCCACGAGTTGTTCGCCCGCGTCGGATGCAGTGACGTCGAGGCTGAGCCCGTGGGCCCCGCCTCCGACGCTCGCGCACCTGGAGACGGCCTCCTCCAGAGCGTCGTCCGAGCGGGCGACCAGCAGCACGCGGGCATCCTCGCGGCACAGGCGTTCTGCCACCGCGAGGCCGATCCCGCGGGTCGCGCCGGTGACGGCGCATGACCGCCCGCCGAGGCCGAGATCCATCAGCGCGACAGCAACGCCGTCACCGATCGATCTCCACCCGGTCGGTGATGGCGACGTGGCGGTCTTTCGCGAGCAGGCGGTGCACCGGACACTTGGCCGCGATCGTTCGCAGCCGCTCGCATTGCTCGGCGCTCAGCTCACTGGGCAGGTGGACAGTCACCTCGAAGGAGCGCGGCACGCTGTGGTCGCCGTACTCCATATCTACTTCGACCTGCAGATCGCCCACGTCCCAGCCCTTGCGTTCCGCGTACATCTCGACCGTGATCGCCGTGCACGCGGCAAGGGCGGCGGCGACCGTTCGCGTGGGGGAGGGCCCCTCGTTGGCGCCCCCTGCGACCTCGGGCTCGTCGATCACAAGCCGGTGCCCACCCTGGATCTCGACGTCGTGGGTGAAGCCCTGCCGGCGCTTCGCGACGGCTTTAACCATCGCCGTCAGCCGCCTCTCGGCCCTCGAACAGCTCCGGATCGTCCACGTCGGCGAACCGCGCCATCGCGAAGACCAGGTCGGACGCCCGGTTCAGGTAGCGCATCACGGACTCGGAGGCGAGCTCGCCCTCCTCCATCAGCGCCACCACCCGGCGCTCAGCCCGCCGGATCACGGTCCTCGCGATATCGAGCTGCGCGGAGAGCGTCGTGCCGCCTGAGATCACGAACTTCGGCGGCAGGTCGACGCGGTCCATGTAACGGTCGATGATCGGTTCGAGCGCCGTCACCATGTCGTCGTCGATTCGGCTGATCCCCTCCTGAAGCCGCCCTTCTGCCTCCGGCGCCGTTGCGAGCTCGGCACCTGCGATGAAGAGCTCGCGCTGGATCCGCAGGATGTCGGTGGCCAGCTCGTCGTTGTCTGGGCCGCATAGCGAGCGGGCCATGCCGAGCGCGGAGCCTGCCTCGTCGATCGACCCGTACGCCTCGGTGCGGGCATCCGTCTTGGCGACCCTGCCGCCGTACCAGAGCGAGGTCGTGCCGTCGTCACCCTTGCGCGTGTAGATGCGCGTCACCCTGAGCGGCACCCTAGCGCCGGCGGTCAGTACAGAGGGTTGAAGACCATTCCCGTGAGGAGCTTCGGGAAGAAGAACGTCGACTTCGGCGGCATGGTCTCGCCCGCGGCCGCCACCTCTCGGACCTGCGACACCGGCGTCGGCCGCAGCAGGAACGCGGCGTCGTAGTCACCTCCGCGGACCGCGGCCATCGCCGCGTCGATCCCCTTCGCGTATCCGAGCCCTCGCTTGGCCTCGATGTCGTCGCCGCTCATTCCTAGTGCCCCCTTCAACACCAGCTCCTCGAGAATTACGGCGTCCAGGCGCCTGTAGGCCTCCGAGCGATCCGGTACGGCCGCGTCCACCGCGTCGGTGCCGCGGAGCCGCAGGCGCAGCGCTCGCTCCGAGTCGATGAACCCAAAGACGCCCACGCCGTCGATCCCGGCGGGGTCGCCCTCCCCGAGCGGGATCTCCTCGACCTCGAATCGCTCACGGATCCCACCCTCCAGGCGATCGGAGTCGAACCCGGCGAGCAGCCGGTGCGTGCCGAAGATCGTGAGACCAGGGTCCTCGAGCGACACGAGGCACATGAGCGTGTAGCGGTGGGGGCCGTCCCCGCCTACCTCGTCGGCGTAGATCCGCGCGGTCTCGTACCGGTGGTGGCCGTCGGCGATGAGGAGCTCCGCGTCGGCGAGGCCGCCCATCACGAGGTCGTGGACCTCCGGGTCCGTGATGCGCCAGACGCGGTGAACGGTGCTTTCGTCATCGGTCACCTCGCCCCAGGGATCGGATGCGAGATGAGGCTCGATCCCATCCCACACGCTGCCGGGGTGAAGGGCGAAGATCGGTGAGAGGTTGTGGCGGGTGCCCCTGGTGAGCCGGAGCCGGTCCTCCTTGGGACCGGGCTGTGTGCGCTCGTGCGGGCGCACGAGCCCAGGCCCATACTCGGTCACGCGTACGCGCGCCAGGAATCCGCGGCGCACCAGGCGCGAGCCCTCGGGTGTCCCGTACTCCTGCGTCAGCGCCCAGATCGCGGGCTCGCGATCAGCGGCAAGGACGCCGTCGAGCTGCCACGCCTCGAGGGTCTCGGCGGCATGCTCATAGGGATCGCGGTCCTGCGGCGCTACGGGTAGGTCGATCTCGACCACATTCAGGGGCGAACGGGCCAGCAGCGACGCGCGCATCGCCGGATCGATGACGTCATACGGCGGAGCTGTCACGGCGGCCAGGGAAGGCACCGCCGCGGGGTTGTAGTGGAGGGCGGGAAAGGGCTTGACCTCGGCCATGGCCGCGCGAACCCTAGCGATGGTCAGCGGGCGAACCCCGTCGCTTGGAACCGGCGCGACCCGTCCTGTTGCGATCTAGCATTCCCGCCCTCGTGGGACGAAGGCGGAGCATTCCGAGGTGGGCGCCGTTTCTGGTCGCGGTCCTGGTGGCTGTGCCGCTGGCAATCGTCCAGTTGTCCGGGGACTCAGAGAGCGCTCTTGCCAAGTGTCTGGAGACGATGGCGCCCGCGGAGACCGGCGCCGACCCGGACGCGGCAACCGATTCCGACGCCGAGGCACCCGATCCCGACTCTCCCTCGGGAGAGTGCGCGCTGCGCAATGCGCCCGAGACGTTCGCCGACCTGGCCGATGCGCACAACGCCCTTTCGCAGCGGGTTGGCGCTGACTCGACCGCCGAGTACGCCGCCGCCGCCCATCAGCACAGCCGGCTCACGAAGTCGGGCCCGTCCGGTGTCTCCGGGACTGGCGGAAGGTGGATACCCGTGGGCAAGGGCCCGCTGCACGCCGACGACCCCGATTATCCGAGCACCTACGGCGAGGGGTTTGCCTCCCTCGCCGGTCGCGTATCGGATTACGCGTACGACAAGGCGCACAGCCGCCTATACGCGGCCGTCGCCAGTGGCGGTGTGTGGGAGTCCAAGGACCAGGGCAAGACCTGGCGATCGATCGGGAACTCGCTGCCGACGCAGACGGTCGGTTCGGTCGCCTACTCCCGGGCCGCTGGAGGAACCCTGGTCGCCGTCACCGGGGACAACGCGTTCGGCGGCAACACCTACGGGGGGCTCGGCGTCTACCGCTCGACCAACGACGGACGCACCTGGCGGCGCTCGAAGGGAGTGCCGAGCGGCGCGATGGGGTTCAAGGCCGCGGTCGATCCCACGAATCCGCGTGTGATCTACGCGGCCACCGGGGCGGGCCTCTTCCGGTCGCAGGACGGCGGCCGGACATTCCGCAACGTGAACCTCCCGACGGGCAAGCGGTGTCAGGGCAACACGTTCGGTACGCCCAACTGCTTCTTCGCCAATGTGGTCACCGACGTCGCCGTGCAGGCCCCTGACCAGTTCGGGCACAAGGGCGGGACCGTGCTCGCCGCCGTGGGCTGGCGCGATGGCCGGCGCAAGAACTTCAACCTCATTCCAGAGGCGCCGGCCAACGGCCTGTACCGCTCGACGACCGGGAGGGTGGGCAGCTTCAAACGACTCAACGTGAGCGAGATCGGCTTCGCGCGCCAGGCACACGTGGGCAGGGTCGAGCTGGGCGCCGCCTCAGGGCCGCAACAGAACCACGGGTACATCTATGCCCTGGTCCAGGACGCGGTCCTGTTCAACCGCGGAACGGTCGAGGGCCTGGACGCTCCGGGTGCCAACGTCTTCGGAGTCACACCAACCGCCACCCCGACCTACCTGAACGGCGTCTACGTCTCGAAGAACTTCGGGTTGACCTGGAAGCGGATGGCCGACGACAACCAGATGCTCTCGCCGACCAGCGGTTCGGTGCTGGCGCAGCTCACACCGCTCGGGATCGGGCCGGGCATTCAGGCCTGGTACGACGAATGGATCCAGCCTGATCCGACGAAGCAGATCAACGGTGTGCCGACGCGGCTCGTGTTTGGCCTCGAGGAGATCTTCGAGAATCGAACCCCAACTCCCCAGAACGGCCGGTCCGATTTCAAGGTGATCGGTCCCTACAACGCCAACGGCGGGGCATGCCTACTCGTGATCGCGTCGGACGCATGCTCCGAGGGCCAGGGTGCGGATCCCAGCAACACGACCACCCATCCGGACCAGCATGCGGGGACCTTCATCCCGGACGGCAAGGGCGGCGTCACACTCGTCGCGGGGAACGACGGCGGAAACTATCGGCAGCACGTGACCGGAAGTCCGGCGTCCGACTTCACCAAGGAGGGATTCGGGAAGGGTGCCCAGGCCGGGTTCCACACCCTGCTTCCGTACGGCGTGGCGGCCGCAAAGAACGGGATCGTCTACGCGGGGCTGCAGGACAACGGCGAGATCAAGATCACTCCGAACGGCCGCCAGGTGGAGGTGTACGGCGGGGACGGCGTGTTCACGCAGGTCGACCCGAACCGCGCCAGCGTGGTCTACGAGGAGTACCCGGGAGCGATCATCAACGTCAGCATCGACGGCGGCAAGACATGGCGCGACATCAGCCCGTTCATCGACAACGCATCGTTCTACTCGCCGCTGGTCATGGACCCGCGCGATCCGAAGCACCTGCTGAGCGGCGGGCGCCAGATCGTCGAGACCACAGCCGGTCCGAACACGGCGAGCTCGTCCAACACCGACTGGAAGACGGTCTTCGATCTCGGGAAGAGCAAGCGCCACAAGCGCGGTCGCGTCGACAACCAGGTGGGCGCGATCGGCGTGGACGGCAAGTACGTTTACGCCGGCTATTGCGGCGGCTGCGACCCGGTGCGAGACCGCATCAAGTTCTTCTCCGGCCTGGCGACCAACGTCGGCGGTAGCAAGCCGCCGAAGACGGGAACGTCGGCCGGTTGGCACAAGGTTCCGGCGAAGGGCCTGCCCCAGCGTTTCATCTCGAGCGTCACGATCGACCCAAGGAACCCGCGCACCGTGTACGTGACGCTCGGCGCGTCGGACCTGCGGCCCTACGCGCCCCCGCATGCCATCGGCGCCGATGGTGAGTCCGCGGCCGGCGGTCACATCTACAAGTCGACCGACGGTGGGCGGACCTTCCATGACATCTCCGGGAACCTCAAGAACGTGCCAGCCCTGTGGTCGGTGGTCCGCAAGGGCCAGCTGATCGTCGCGACCCCCATGGGCGTCTACATCTCAGGCGCCAAGTCCGGTGGCCGGTATGTCCCACTCGGGCACAATCTCCCGCCGGCGCCCGTCTTCAGCATGCAGAAGGTGCCCGGTCACCCGCGGCAGCTGGTGGTCGCGAGCCTGGGCCGCGGCGTTTATCGGTACACGTTCCCTCGCGGCCAGTAGACGGCCAAGCGCCGGACTTGTCACAGTAAGTCCTGAGTGGCAGGCCCTTTGGGGGAGAGGACGCGCGGCGGGCGCAGCGTGCCGGGAAAGCGAGCGGCGACGGCCGTTGCCGCGCTGACGGCTGCGTGCACCGTCATGTGGGCGATCGGCGCCGGTCCGGCGCCGGCGAAGCTGCGGGCGCCGAAACCCGTTCCCGCCTGGTACATGACCGCGCCGAGCGTGCCCGATCTGATGCGCCAGGCCCGTTCGACCGCGTGCACGTTCGCTACGCGCCAACCGAGGGGCTCGCGCCTGATGCTGTTCGACTTCGGCGGCGCCCGTAAGTACCTCGACGGCTCGTTCGGGGCCGACCTGCGGGGAATTCGCCCGTTCCGAAACGGAGCGGTCCTGGACGCGCTGACCGGGGCAGCGCGAGCGTACAAGCGCTGTCATCGACGGGGCTCGGCGACGATCGCGTACGGCAACTCCAACTCGCTGCCGGGCAACATGGGCAAGCTCGACGCCTATGAGGCGGGGCTGCACCAGGCCCAGACCGTCAACGCCCTGCGGAGGTTTCAGCACCATCGCCACCACTACCGGCACCAGGGTGCGGCCGGGGCTGGTGACATCGAGCCGGGGTTTGGGCTTCCCGGTGTGAGTAAGGCCCTGGTGAATGGAGCGCAGCGGACTCGGTACTACGACTTCGGCAACGCCGGCGGCTGTCCCGGGCAGCCGGGCTCCGCCGGCTGCTACAACGGCTGGGACCTGAGCGACCTGGGCGAGGTCTCGATCGCTGGCCACTCGCTGCCGCTTCCGGAGATCTACCGCCCATACGAGGCCGCTCAGTGGGCGCGGATCCAGGATCGCTGGGATGGGAGGTACTTCTTCGCCGGCGTCACCGGTGCTCCCAACGAGCCGCTTTCGCCCGCTCAGGGGTGGAAGCTCTTGAAGCGACGGGCCAGCGGGGTGCGGCGGGAGCTGGTGAGCTTCCGCGACACGCCCCACGCAGCCCAGGGCCGCGACGCCAACCGGACGGGTGCTCCGATGAGCGGTATCACCCCCCCGCACGTGGTCGCGGGTCCCGATGGCTTCTTCTCGACGAGCCTGATCTATCCGCTCGTGAACGAGTGGGTGGCTTCGGACCACAGCAGATTCCTCGCCGTCGACGCCGGATCCGACCCGCTTGATCCCTCGACGGGCGTGCTCGGGGTCTTCCGTCAGAACTACCTGCGCGTGACCCAAACCCAACGAGTGATCGAGGTGCCGAGGGCGGGTCAGCTGGAGATCATCGGAGCGCCGAGCGGCCGGGCTCGCGCGGCGCTGAGCGCCGCGTCGGAGCTTCGGTTCGAAGGAGCCCGCGGAATCGGGGGTGTCCTGGACCTGAGTGACGGGACGGTCAGTCTCGACGCGCCCGCCGAGGATTCGCCGTGAGTGGGCGCACGCGACTCCTCGCCCTGTTGGGTCTCGCGGGTGCGCTTGTGCTCGCCGCCGCTGCGATCGCAGCAACCGGGTCGCTCACCTTCAGAGGGTGCATCGCGAACGCCGCCGCGGACGGTTGCGAGGCGCCCAAGCGCGACTCGTTCGGCAACAACGTCGCGCTGGCGGTCAGCCCTGACGGCGGCTCGATCTACGTGGTGAGCGTCAACGGGACGTTGACGCGATTGACGCGCGACGGCTCGACCGGGGCCGTGAGCTTCGCCGACTGCTTCGCGGACGGCGGGCGCCACCGCTGCCGCGACGTTCCGCACGACTCGCTGGATGGCGGAAGCGGGGTGGCGATCAGCCCGGACGGCGCCTCGGTCTACATGACGACGGACGAGCCGACCAGCGCCATCAACCGGTTCAAGATCACGCAGTCCGGCCGGTTCGGCTACCGGTCCTGCCTCGCGAACGGCGGCGGGCACTCCGGGACCAGGAGCTGCGACAAGCCTCCTCGCAACTCGCTGCATTCCAACGAGGCGATCGCTATCAGCCCAGACGGCCGTTCGGCGTACGTCGTGTCATCCGGAAGCGATTCGATCACCTGGCTCACCCGCAGATCGAACGGGGAGTTGCGCTATCGAGGGTGCGTCGCCGATGGCGGGAAGCATGGGTGCCATAACCCGAAGCACGACTCTCTCGCCGGGGCGTTCGACGTGGCGGTGAGCCCGGATGGCGAATCGGTCTACGTCGCGTCGCTGGCGGGCGATGCCGTGACGTGGTTCGCCAGGCAACCGACCGGAGCCCTGGTCTACAGAGGCTGCATCGCCAATGACGGTAAGCATGGTTGTCGCGCGCCGAAGCGCGACGCACTCGGCGGCGCGGATGCGCTTGCGGTGAGCCCCGACGGGAGGTCCGTCTACGTCGCCGCGATCCGCGCCGGCGCGATCGTCAATCTCAGCCGCTCGCCGAGCGGGCATCTGGAGCCGGGCGGTTGTTTCGCCAGCTTTGGCGCGCATGAGTGCCGCCGGCCGCTTCAGAACTCGCTGCACGCCGCGGACGCCGTGGCTGTCAGTCCGGATGGAGCGTCCGTCTACGTCAGCGCGATGAGCGGACCGACGGTGAACGGCGGAGCCGGCGCGATCAGCATGTTCAGCCGCGGGGCGGATGGGTCGCTCACATCGCGGGGGTGCTTCGCAGATGTGGGCAGGCACGAATGCGAGCCACCAACGCTTGACTCGCTGGATTCGCCCGAGTCCGTTGCCGTAAGCCCGGATGGGCGGTCCGTCTACGTGGGGAGCTACGGGCGGGCGGTGACGATCTTCGACCGCGAGCAGGCGCTTCCGTAGCTCGCCGGTCAGCCGGCGCGGTAGCGGCGAACAACGAGTTCGCCATGCGGTAGCACCCGCATCCGCTGTCCGTCCTTTGCGGTCGTGCCCTTGGGCAGCCCAGCAGTGACCACGTTGATCCACAGCGAGACCGGGTGCCCGTGTCGCTGAACGTTGCGCTTGATCCGAACGGCGCCGGCTTTCCTGGTTCGGCACGGATCTCGATATGCGCTCGGGCCGTGGGTGCAGTTGAAGCCGTTCTGTTCGGTCAGATCGCCGTTTCCGGTCGCGACCTGACGGGGGATGCCGGCGGAGGAGACCGCGTGCGGGCCGCGAGCGAGGATCATGTCCGTGCCGATGAACGTCGCGTAGGGGAGGGAGGCGATCGTGATCAGGTGCCGGGCGCTTGCCTCGATGACGTCGCCCTTCCGGAGCTGGTTGAGCCGCTGCGAGTAGATGACCCGGCGGCCGGCCTTGCCACTCGGCTTGATCGGCACGGAGCGCGAGCGCCGCTCCGAAGTCCGAAAGCGCTTCGAGTCGACTCGTCCGTGGAGGGCGGTGGCGCTGAGGCGACCCTTGTCCTGGCGGACGCTTCCGTCGGGTGTGTCGGCGCCGACCAAGACCACCTGGCCGTCCCGGGCCTGCGGGTGATCTGCCTCCACCACGAGGTTCAGCCGGCAGGCATTGGGGCGGCAGGGGAGGCTGTTTGGATGGCGGATCCTCGTTTGGCTCGGCGGGAAGACAAGAACGCAGTGGTGGTTGCGGTTGGGGAGCGGCTGGTGGCAACGAAGAGCGCGTGCCTGCGCGATCGGCATCGTCTGGTCGCCACCGGTGGCACCGCGTCGCGAAGCCAGCACGATCCGTGCGTCCTCTCGCGGGCTGAACGCGTAGCGGCGTCCGATGCAGCGGACGGCGTTGAAGTCGATGCAGGTGTTGGAGAGCTGCACCTCCCCTGTGGTCCCGAGGATGTCTCCCTTGCGGAGCGTCGGAAGCTGCGCCGGTGGGATCGTCATCGCGACCCGCTTCTTTCCCCACTTGTGGTCGGCGATCGGGAGGCGCTCGCGGATCTCGGAGTGCTCACCGCTGGATGTGAACCGGACCGACGGGCCGGGTGCCCGCGTTGGCGCCGGTCTCGCCGGGCGTGGCCGATCACCGCCGGATGCGCCGGTGGGGCCGGCGATGAGCGCCAGGGTCCCAATGACCGCGCAGCCCGCAATCGCCACCGACCGCCCGCCCCCGCTCCTCACGGCGCGAGTATATGGCCGCCGCCCGGCTCAGGCCAGCGGAAGATCCGGGGTCTCCTGCGCTCGTGGGAGAGGTCCGGAATGAGCGAGATCGATCCACACGTCCGCACCGCCATCGCTGGTGTTTCGGGCGCGCGCGCGTCCGCCATGGGCCTGCGCGATCGCTTTGACGATCGCGAGCCCGAGACCGGTCCCGTCGCCGGATCGCGCGGTGTCGGCGCGGCGGAATCGCTCGAAGGCGTAAGGGAGGAATTCGGGCGGGAACCCCGGCCCCTCGTCGCTCACGTGAAGCTCCATGCGACCGTCCGCGGGGCGGGACCAGACGCGCACCGTTCCCTCGCCGTACCGCAGGGCATTCTCGACGAGGTTGGCCAGCGCCTGCTCGAGCCGCATCCGGTCGGCTTCGACCACGCCCGGGGCGCCATCGTCGAAGACGAGCGACCGACCGTCGCGGTCGGCGCGGGACCCGAGGCGGTCATGAAGAGTGGCGAATACCTCCGGGATGGCCACGCGCTCGAGCTTCAGCGCCAGCTTTCCCTTGTCGGAGCGGGCTATGACCAGAAGCGACTCGGCCAGCTGCGCGAGCCGGTCGGCTTCCTCGATCGCCGAGGCGATCGCGGTGCGGAGCTCCTCCGTGCTCGCGCCGTAACGAAGGGCGAGCTCCAGCTCGGCCTTGTGAGCGGCGAGAGGGGTTCGGAGCTCATGGCTCGCGTCGTCGACGAACGCGCGCTCGCGCTCGAGCGCCGTCTCGAGCCGGTCCAGCATCCGGTTCAGGGTTACGCCGAGCATGCGAAGCTCGTCCTGCGCGGCGGGGACCGGCAGGCGCTGGTGCGATCCCGATGCGGAGACCTCGGACGCCCGACGGCGCATGGCCTCGACGGGGCGCAGGGCCGAGCCAACCGTCCAGTAGGCGGCGAGGAAGGACAGGATCAGGGCAATCGGGCCGCCGATGAGGAGCAGCGTCA
The DNA here is from genome assembly GCA_045805825.1 of Solirubrobacterales bacterium. Taxonomy (GTDB): domain Bacteria; phylum Actinomycetota; class Thermoleophilia; order Solirubrobacterales; family 70-9; genus AC-56. Next base: position 17,296 of record JBJMKM010000078.1, on the reverse strand, counting down.
GGAGGCTGTCGAGTGCATCGTCGCGGCTCTGGAGCGAGGTCCCGGCGACGGCGATCAGGCTGTGTCCCTCGAATCCGAACGGGCGCGCGAGGTAGCGCTCGGGGACCCCGCTGCGGGTTGGATGCTCGAAGGTGATCTGCCCGTCCCCGGCAGCGGGGACGCGCGGCGGGCTCAGCGCCGGGTGCTGCCCTTGCTGATGGCTCGGATCGAACAGGTGCCCCGTGCTCGTGAGGACCTGTGCGAAGTCACTGGGGCGCCTGTCGATCAGGTTGCGCGCAGCCTCGCCGAGGCCGCGGTCGTTGACGCGCATCTCGCGGATGAGCTGCTGGGTTCGCGATTGAAGCTCGGTGTCCGTCGAGTTGTTCAGGCTCGATTCCAGCCGCAGATAGAGGAACAGGCCGGCTGCGGCGAGGACGATCGCCATCACCGCAGCGAAGACCAGCGTGACGCGCAGCTTGATCGGGATCCGCTTCATGCCCCCTCGTCCTCCCTGAGGCGGTAGCCGGCGCCGCGAACGGTCTGGATGCTCTGTGTTCCGAACGGCTGGTCGATCTTGCGCCGCAGGAGGCGGATGTAGGAATCGACGACGTTGGAGCGGTTTTCGTACTCGTAGTCCCACGCGTGCTCGAGGAGCTGGAACCGCGAAAGGACCTCGCCCGGCCTGCGCATGAACGTCTCGAGGATCGCGAATTCCTTCGCCGAGAGCGAGATCTCGCTCTCACCGCGCCACACCTTGTGCCGTGCGGGGTCCAAGCGCAGGTCGCCGATTCGAAGCTCGGCCGGGCGCTCGACTGGTCCCCGGCGGACGAGGGCGCGCAGCCGCGCCAGGAGCTCGGCATAGGAGAACGGCTTGGTCAGGTAGTCGTCGGCGCCGCTGTCCAGGCCCGCCACCCGGTCGCGGACGGCGTCGCGGGCGGTGAGCATGAGGATCGGCGCCCACACGCCCTTCTCGCGAAGCCTTCGGCAGACGTCGAACCCGTCGAGGCCGGGAAGCATCACGTCGAGGACGATCGCGTCGTATTCGGTCGCGGCGGCCATCCAGAGCGCGTCCTCGCCGCTCGCGGTGACGTCGACCGCCATCGCCTCCTTGCGAAGCCCGCGCTGGATCAGCGCCGCCATCTTGACGTGGTCTTCGACGATCAGAACGCGCATCGGGCAGGCACGGCACCGAGCGTCCCTCCATTCGATGAAAGGACGATGAATGAATGATCCTCCGCCCGGGCGCTTATTCCAAACGCCGTCGAAAGGTCACTACGAGTCGGGGCGGGCGGATTTGAACCGCCGACCCCCTGCTCCCAAAGCAGGTGCGCTACCAGACTGCGCCACGCCCCGAGAGGAGCGAGTCTAACTGCGTTGTCAGCGTGGCTTGGAGGATCGAGTGTGGACTTGACCACGTCATAGGTGGTCAATGCTCTCTCGATCATGCCGCGCGACGTTTCCGAGGCGGTGACCGGGGCAATCGACAGGTCGATGGGAGGAAGGAGGCTTGGATGCCGGAGCTGATCCTCGGACCGATGCTGCGGTACCTCTCGGACCAAGACGCGACGATCTGGGTCGAGACGGACGGGCCGTGCGAGGTGGCGATCCTGGACCATTCCACCCGGACGTTCGAGGTTCAGGGCCACCACTACGCGATCGTCGCCATCGACGGGCTCGAGCCCGGTGAGACCTACGAGTACCGCGTGGAGCTCGATGGCGAGGTGAAGTGGCCCGACCCGGATGGCGACTTCCCGCCCAGCCGGATCAGGACCTTCGACGAGGACGGGCCGTTCGACATCTCGTTCGGGTCCTGTCGCGTCGCCTTGCCGCACGAGCCTCCATACACGCTCGATAAGAATGAGCACGAGGAGGGCAAGGAGGCGGACGCGATCCACGTGCTCGCGCTCGAGATGCTCCGTAACCCCGAGGGACGCTGGCCGCATCTACTCCTGATGCTGGGCGATCAGGTCTACGCGGACGAGGGAGCTCCGGAGACGCGAGAGTTCATCCGCTCGCGCCGGGACGTCTCGAAGCCGCCGGGCCTGGAGGTCGCCGACTTCGAGGAGTACACGCGCCTCTACTGGGAGTCATGGCGCGAGCCGGTGGTGCGCTGGCTGTTCTCGACGGTCTCGACCTCGATGACGATCGACGACCACGACGTGCGCGACGACTGGAACATCTCGCGCTCGTGGCTCGAGGAGATGCAGGCGAAGCCCTGGTGGCACGAGCGGATCGTCGGCGCGTGCATGTCGTACTGGCTCTACCAGCACCTGGGGAATCTCTCGCCGCACGAGCTCGCCGAGGACGAGACCTATCAGCGAGTGCGGGAGGCCGACGGGGACGCCGGCGACATCGTCCGCGAATACGCGGAAAACGCGGAGCGCGATCGCGATGGCGCGCGGTGGAGCTTCCATCGGGACCTCGGGCGAAACCGCGTCATCGTTATGGACTCGCGCATGGGAAGAGTGCTGGACGAGGGCCGGCGATCGATCTTCGACGACCACGAATGGGAGTGGATCCGTGACCAGGCGCACGGCGACTTCGACAACCTGATCATCGCCACCTCCGACCCGTACATCCTCGCCCACGGGATGCACTACGCCGAGGCATGGAGCGAGCGGGTCTGCGATGGCGCATGGGGACCGCTCGCGGCAAAGGTGGGGGAGAGGATCCGACGCACCGTCGATCTCGACCATTGGGCGGCCTTCCACGTCTCGTTCCACCGCGTCGCGCGGCTACTTCGGGAGGTCGGCACCGGGGAGCTCGGCGATCCGCCTGGCACGATCATGCTCGTCTCCGGCGACGTGCACCACGCTTACCTGTGCGAGATCGGATTCCCACGCGGGAGCGGAATCAAGAGCCACGTCTACCAGGCCGTCTGCTCGCCGTTCCGCAATCCGCTCGACAAGAGCGAGCGCCAGAAGGCGCAGATCGCCTGGTCGCGGCCGGTGTGGGCCCTCACCCGCGGGCTGGCGCGTGCCGCCGGCGCTCCCGATCCCGAGATCCAGTGGCGCTTTCTCGACGGCCCCTACTTCGACAACCAGGTGGCGAGCGTGACGCTCGACGGCCGCGCGTCCAAGCTGAAGCTCGAGAAGACGAAGCCGGGCGATCCTGAGGAGCATCGCCTGGAGACGAGCTTCGAGCGCGAGCTCGCCCCGGAACCCGACGCGCAACCCGACCGCCGGGAGAGCCCCGTGGCAGCGCTACGCTCCGCCGGCGGGCCCCCGTAGCTCAGTGGACAGAGCGTCGGACTTCTAATCCGAGGGTCGCAGGTTCGAATCCTGCCGGGGGCGTCGAGCCCCCACCAGAGGCAAATGCCGGGTCAAGTCAATCCGCGCCCGACGGGTGGGCGTGGATTGACTTGACCCCAGCGGTTCCGCTGGGGTCAGCGCTGCGTCAGCTCCCGAGCCGCGAACGCAGAATCTCCTTGCCCTCCTCGGCGCCCTTGCGGCTGGCGCCCTGGGCGCGGCGGAAGAAATCGGCGAGGTCGGAGTCGCCGTCCCGCTCCGCGTCCTGGATGTAGGTCTCGAGCCGCAGCACGTTCGACAGGCACTGCTCGACGAACCAGATGATGTTGTAGTCCTTGTCCTTGGTGCCGGTGACCTGACCGGTCTCCTGGGTGCTGGATTCCATTTCTCCTCCTTAGGTGGGCATCCTTCGAGGCCCTTACCCGACGCCGGAGGGGGCTAACACCTACCAGGCACACGCGCCGAGAAGTTGCGATTCCCCGGTAGATTGGAGAGCGCGCGGTGAGCGTAGCTCAGCTGGTAGAGCTCCTGGTTGTGGTCCAGGCGGTCGCCGGTTCGAATCCGGTCGCTCACCCCTCCATGCCGCTCCCGGGTCCGAACCGGCGACACCGCTCGACATCCGTGCCTCGCTGCGGTTCGAATCCGGTCGCTCACCCCTCGATGCCACCCGCGGTGCCCCATGACTGACCTTCCTCTGACCGGCCGCTGCAACTGCGGCGAGGTGCGGTTCGAGGTGACCGCTCCGCTGATCTCGTCGAACTACTGCCACTGCACGCGCTGCCAGCGCCGGACGGGTACGGCCGCGTCGGCGAACGCGCGTGCCGCCCCGGGCTCGTTCCGGATCGTCGCCGGCGAGCACAAGTTGCGCGCCTGGAAGCCCCCCGACGGATTCGAGAAGTGGTTCTGCGGCGAGTGCGGCTCCGCGCTGTTCAGCCGCGATCCCGACGACCCGGATGAGGTGGGCATTCGCATGGGCGCTTTCGACCGGGATCCGGGAGTCCGTCCCAGCGTTCGGAAGTTCGTCGCCTACGCGGCCCCCTGGGAGCCGATCCCCGACGACGGCTTATCGCGCTACCCGGAGGGCGGCTAGCCGCGCCCCCTGGCACGACCCTGGCAGGATGGATCGATGCGCCGCTTGATGGTCATCGGCTCGGCGGTCGTCTTCCTCGACGTCGTCTTCTACGCGGCGATCACGCCGCTTCTGCCCGGCTACGTCGACGACCTGGGATTGTCAAAGACGTCGGCCGGCGTGCTCTCCGGCGCGTATGCCGCCGGGACGCTCGTCGCGTCGCTTCCAGCTGGGTTCATGGCCGCCCGCCTCGGGCCGAGGCGCACACTGCTCGCCGGACTCGCCCTGCTCGGTGTGGCGAGCCTCGCGTTTGGCTTCGGCCGCCACATCGCGCTTCTCGACGCGGCCCGGTTCGTGCAGGGAATCGCTGGTGCGCTCGCCTGGGCAGGTGCGATCACCTGGCTGATGGTCACCGCACCCGAGTCACGGCGCGGCACCGTTATCGGGGATGTCCTCGCGATCGCGATCGCCGGCTCGCTGCTGGGCCCCGTTGTCGGGGCCTTCGCTCACGCCGTCGGGACGAAGCCGGTCTTTTCATCGGTCCTCGTGGTGGCGATGGTGCTCGCGATCCTGGCGCTGCGGCTACCGCTGCCCGGCCACGGCGAGCGACTCGATCTTCGACGGACGGCGACGGCGATCTCGCGCCCCGTGGTGTTGCGCGCGACCGCGTTCGTCATGGCGCCCTCCGTGCTGTTCGGCGTCATGGCGGTCCTGATCCCGCTGCGGATCCACGACCTCGGCGGCGGTGCAGCCGTGGTCGCCGGAGGCTTCATGGTGGGTGCCGCCTTCGAGGCGAGCCTCTCCGCCTGGGTCGGGCGAGTATCGGATCGCGTTGGTCGTGCGCGCCCGTACTTCGCCGGAATGGTGTTCTGCGCCGCGGCCCTCGCGGTCCTGCCCATCCCGGAGAGCCTCGGAGTCGTTCTCGGCCTCCTGGTGGCGCTCTCGGTGGGCGCCGGACTCTGCTTCGCGCCTGCGTTGGCGATGCTCAGCGACGCGGCGGAGGCAAGCGGCTTGCATCAGGGTCTCGCCGCCGGCCTGATCAACGTCGCCTGGGCGGCGGGGCAGGTCCTGGGGAGCATCGGGGGCGGTGCCACGGCCTCGGCCGCCGGCGATGCTCTGCCGTGTCTGGCCGTCGCCGCGCTCCTCGTGGGCACCGCGCTTGCGGCCTGGCAGAACGGCATCGGGCGGGGAAGGTATGTTGCCCGCGCATAAGCGGTGACTCCTCCCACGACAGCCCAACTCAGCCGCCTGCAAACCGGCGCCGGGCTGCGTCATCGCTCGCTCGCGTGCTTTTCAAGCACGCCACGCTCGCTGCTTCCTTGCCTGGGGTGGTTTTCGTCGGCTGAGTCGGACTGCCGCGGAAGGAGGCACCGCTGACCGAGCAGCCCGTCGCGCCGCCCCCAGCGGAACCTCCGGCTCCACCCCCTCCGACTGGGCCGCCCGCACCGCCTGACACAGGGCCACCCGCCGACCGCGCGAGGGTCGTCGTCCGAGACGACCTCGAGCGATCGCGTCTGACCGTCTTCTTCCGATTCCTGCTCGTGATCCCGCACCTGATCGTGCTCGGGATCTTCAGCCTGCTCGCGGCGGCGATCGCGCTCGTCAACTGGTTCGCGATCCTGTTCACGGGCAAGGCGGTCGGCCACGACATGCAGGCGCGCTACCTGCGTTACTTCACGCACGTCGATGCCTACTTCAACCTCGCGGCCAACCCGTGGCCGGGCTTCGAGGGCGAGCCGGGCAGCTATCCCGTCGACGCGGAGATCCCCGGGCCGGCCCCGCAGAACCGATGGAAGACCTTCTTCCGGCTCTTCCTTGCGATCCCGGCGATTCTCCTGGGCTCGGCGTTCGGGGCGTCCGGGGTCTACGGCGGGCTCGGGAACTACCGCATCAGCATCGGGATCATCGGGACCGCGGCCCTCTTCGGCTGGTTTGCCGCGCTCATCCAAGGGCGGATGCCGCGCGGGCTACGTGACCTCATCGCCTACGGCCTCGGCTACTCGGTCCAAGTCGCCGCGTACATCCTGCTGGTCACCGACCGTTATCCCAACAGCGACCCGCTCTACCACGACTACGGCGAGCGGCCGAACGACCATCCGATTCGGATCTCCGAGGACGACGACCGCCGGCGCTCGCGCCTCACCGTCTTCTTCAGGGCCCTGCTCTGGCTGCCGCACCTCGTGTGGCTGCTGCTGTGGGGGATCGTCGTGTTCTTCACCGTGATCGCCAATTGGTTCGTGACGCTGTTCGCCGGGCGGCCGGCGGGGGCGCTTCATCGCTTCAACGCCGCGTACGCCCGCTACCTGACGCACAACTCCGCGTACGTCTACCTCGTCGCGAACCCGTTTCCCGGCTTCACGGGGGAGCCGGGCAGCTATCCGATCGACCTGCACATCGCCGGCCCGGAGCGCCAGAACCGCTGGAAGACCGGGTTCCGGGTCATCCTGGGATTCCCGGCCCTCATCATCAACTCGGTGCTCGCCAACACGCTCGGGATCGTTGCCTTCCTCGGCTGGTTCGTCGGCCTGATCAGGGGTGAGATGCCCGAGGGCCTTCGCAATCTCGGGGTCTTCGCGCTGCGCTACAACGGTCAGACATTCGCCTATATGGCGCTGCTCACCGATCGCTACCCCTTCAGCGGCCCGTCGCTCGAGCAGGTGGAGCCGGTTCCGGCCGTGATGCCCGAGCGCGCTTGAGCGCAGCCGTCAGGTCCGGGCGCTGGGTGCTCCCGGTGCTCGGCGTGGGCGCGGCCGTGGCGCTCGCCGCCTGGGTCTTCGCCCTCCTCCAGCTCTGGAAGACCAGCGTTCCGAGCGACCTGTCGCTGCCGAGCGTCGATCCGTCTCACTACTTCACGCAGGAGCAGCTCGACCGCGCGTCGAGCTACCAGGCGTTTCTCCGGGTTGATGCGATTGGCGCGCTTGTTGCGCAGCTGGTCGCCCTGGGGATCTACGCCGTCAAGGGCCCGGCGTTCGTGCGGGAGTCGGCCGCCGGGCGGATCGGCACGGGGATGCTCCTCGGGATGCTCGGTCTGGCCTTCGTGTGGTTCGCGCAGTTGCCGTTCGGGCTCGCGGAGCTCTGGTGGGAGCGCGGCCACGACGTCTCGAGCCAGGGATACGTCAGTTGGCTCATCAGCTATTTCCTGGCCGCGGGCGGTGAGTTTCTCTTCATCTCGCTCGCGATGCTGATCGTGATGGCGCTGGCCGGTGTCTGGAGGCGCGCCTGGTGGCTCGCGGCCGCGCCGGCGCTCGTCGCGACGTTGCTCGCATTCGGCTTCGTGCAGCCGTACCTCATCCCCGACCAGCACGAGGTGCGCAATCCCGCGATCGCAGCCGACGCGCAGAAGCTCGCCGCCGAAGAGGGGATCCCTGGGACGACCGTGCGCGTCCAGGACACGCACAACCTGGGCGGCTCACCGAATGCGGAGGCGACCGGGCTGGGTCCGACGCAGCGGGTCATTCTCTGGGACACCCTGCTCCAGCGCTTTCCCCGCCCGGAGGTCCGAGTCGTGCTCGCCCACGAGTTCGCCCACCTCTCGCGCCATCACCTGTGGAAGTCCTTCGGCTTCATGGCGCTTCTCGCGCTGCCGATAGCCCTGATCACCGCGCTCGTCACCCGCCGCCGGGGCGGGCTTTATGAGCCGACCGCCGTTCCGCTCGCGATCTTCGTCGTCGCGGTCCTCCTATTCGTGACTCTGCCGCTTCAGACCGCGTTCACCCGTCGCCTCGAGTCCGAGGCCGATTGGGTCGCGCTCAACGCGACCCATGCCCCTGGCGCGATGACCGGCCTGTTCGAGCGCCTCGGCCGCCTTTCCCACGCGGAACCGGACCCGCCCGGCTGGGACCAGTTCCTGTTCGGCGATCACCCGAGCGTCATCCAGCGGATCGGGATGGCGAAGGCGTGGCGGGAGCGCAATCCGGCCCCGTGAGCATCCGCCACTAAGCTCGATCGGGTGAGCCTGCGAGCCGGCCCGTACACCTTCTCCCACGTCACCTACGACCCGCCCAGCGACGTGCTCTACGTGTCGGTCGGCCAGCCGCGTCCCAGCAGGCGGGTGGAGACGCCCGAATTCGACTACCTGAGATTCGACAGCCGCGATCGCTTTGTGGGAATGATCGTGATGAACCCGCGAGAGCGGCTGGAGCGGGAGGGAGCGGTATACGTGAGCCTGCCTCAGGGCGATCGAGTGCGCATCCAGGGCGTGGAGTCGGTGGTCCAGGCGGCCGATCGCGGACTTTAGCTTCCGGCCGCTCGTGCCGCGACGACTCCGGCGACGAAGACTGAGTCCGAGCGGGTCTCCGGACCCGCACCGGATTGCAGCGCGCGAGCGTCCCGCGAAGGCGGGGCGCTCGTTTCACGTTCGGGCGGGGTCGTACGTTCTGTAGTTGCATGAGCGCAATCGATCAGGCCCTGCCTCCGTTCCAGGCGTTCCTCGACGAGCACCTCGAGCCCGTGCGCGCCTTCCTGCGAGGGATGGTCGGGCCGAACGACGCCGAGGATTGTCTGCAGGAGACGTTCATGGCCGCCCTGCGGGCCTATCCCCGCGCGCACGCCGGCAACCTTCGCTCGTGGGTCTTCACCATCGCTCACCGCAAGGCGATCGACCACCACCGTGTCGCCACCCGCGAACAGCCGACGGCGGACATCCAACATGCGGTCGATCGCCGAGACAGTGCGCCGCCGGCCGACACCCGCCTGGGCATGGGTCCGCGCGACAGCGCCATCTGGGCCGCGGTGGCGGAGCTGCCGCCAGGCCAGCGCGCTGCCGTGGTGCTGCGCTTCGCCGCCGACCTGCGCTATCGCGAGGTCGGTGATGCCCTGGGAACCTCGGAGGAGGGCGCGCGCCAGAACGTGCATGAGGGCTTGAAGAAGCTGCGCCGAAGCGCAGCAGAGCTGAAGGAGATGGCGAGATGAACGAATTCGCCGAGCGCCTGGCGGCGCGGGCATCGGAGGAGGGGCTTCTGGACGTCGCCTACGCGACGGTCGACACCCCGATTGGCGAGGTGGTGGTGGCGTCCACCGAGCGCGGCCTCGTGCGGGTGGCACTGCCCGGCGAGAGCCTGGACGGTGTCCTCACCCGGCTGGCCAACGACGTCTCACCCCGCATCCTGGCCTACCCGCAGCGCCTGGACGAGGCCCGACGGGAGCTCGACCAGTACTTCGCGGGCAAGCGAGAGCACTTCGATCTCGCCCTCGACTGGCGCCTGAGCCATCCTGGCTTCTACCGGCGCGTCCTCCGGGCGACGTCGAAGGTGCCGTTTGGCGAGGTGATCACCTACACGGACGCGGCCAAGCGGGCCGGGAGCCCGCGGGCATTCCGTGCCGCCGGGTCCGCGTTGGGAGCCAACCCCATCCCGATCGTCGTGCCCTGCCACCGGGTCGTCCGCGCAGGCGGCGATATCGGCAACTACGGCGGCGGCCCGAAGCTGAAGCGCTTCCTGCTCGAGCACGAGCACGCCCTTTAGGAGCCTAAGAGCCGATCCACCGGGGCGGTGGTGGGGCTGTAAGCTCCTCGCGCATGCTGATCGCGATCATCGTCATCGTCGTCCTGCTCGTCGTTCTCGCGCTCGTCCTCATCGGGCTGAACAACTCGATGATCGCGGCGCGCAACCGCGTCGACGAGTCCTGGTCGGGCATCGACGTTCAGCTCAAGCGCCGCCACGACCTCGTGCCGAACCTCGTCGAGACGGTGAAGGGTTACGCGACCCACGAGCGGGAGGTCTTCGAGAAGGTCACCGCGGCCCGCGCTGAGGCGACGAAGGCCCACACGCCCGCCGAGGCGGCCCAGAAGGAGGGCCAGCTGACCCAGGCCCTCACCGATCTGCGCGCGGTCGCCGAGAACTACCCGGACCTCCGCGCGACCGAGAACTTCCAGAAGCTCCAGAACGAGCTGACCGAGATCGAGGACGAGATCCAGGCCTCCCGCCGGATCTACAACTCGAACGTTCAGGCCTACAACACGAAGATCCAGGTCTTCCCGAACTCGGTCCTCGCGAACTCACGCGGATTCACCGCCCGGGAGTTCTTCGAGATCGAGAACGCCGCCGACCGCGAGCCGGTCCAGGTCAGCTTCAGCTAGGTCCCAGCGAACGCCCGAGCATTTCGTGGCCGGCCACTACTTGCCTGGACCGGCCGCGCCGCTAGCAATCTGAGGCGACGATCGGCTTTGCGGCGCTCTTCACGACCTGGAACGCGCTGCCCGGAATCCCCTTCAACTGGCTGAGGTTGTCGTCGTTCCAGCGGCTGTCGGTCGTACCGGTGATGAAGAAGTTCGAACCGTTGTCCGCGTTGATCATCCCGTAGCGCTTCAGAGCTCGCGCGATCACGAGCGCCTGGCCGGTGAAGTCGGAGAGGTCGTATGACGGCCGCAGGCGAAAGCGCAGTCCCATGGGCGGGAGGTTTACGTTGCAGCTGTCGGAGGCGTAGTGGGTCGCCGGGTGGATGAACGCCCGCCGGGTCTGTTCGAAGGTGACTCGGATGGCGTGGTCGATGTGGCCTGACGCAACCTCGTCGTAGCGGGCGAGCCCGGGGAAGATCGGCAGGCCGGCGGCGTCTGCCGAGGTCCAGGTGTCGGGGCGGAGCGGAGCCGCCTGGTTGAGGTTGAACAGGGCGCCGCCGAAGGCGGTCCAGGCGTTCCTGACGCCGCCCAGGTACTTCGCGACACCCGACTCGTACAGCTTGCAGTTGTCGCGGTCGACGACGAGAAGGTGACCGTCCGATCCCGCCTCGATGGGCGCGTGGGGCGGGATCGGATACGGGCCGGGGTCGCTCTCGTCGCCGTATTCGGTGAACCGGACCGGAACCTTCGGCTGGACTCCCGCAACGACGACATAGGGAATCCCGTAGCTCGGGTTGGACCCAAAGTCCGGATGGATGTTCTGGTTGTCGCCAAGTGAGTGGATCTTGGACATGTACTGGTTCGATCTCGGGTCGATGGGCGCCTTGGAGATGTCCTGGTTCCAGGCCGTCTGGTTGGGCGATGAGGGCGCGGTCGGGGCTCCGGTGAAGGGCGGGAAGACGTGGCAGGAGCCAAGCCTCGGGTAGGGATCGACGAAAGGAGCGAGCAGGGTGGCCTGCGTGCGGGCGGGTGAGTAGGCCGAGCACCCGCCCGAGTTGCACGCCCGGATTCGGTAGGAGTGGCGCGTCCCGGCGACCAGGTTGGGGTCGACGAGTGACTCTCGGTTCTTCGGTGCGAGGAGCTTCACCGAGCCGTCTCTGAGGATCTCGTAGCGACTCTCGTTCTGTGCCCGGTCGGTCCATGAGAGGCTGATCGAGTGTGTCGCCGTACGGGTGATCCGGAAGGTGCCCGGCGAGGCGGGAACCGCTGCGGAGGCGGTGGATGCGAGCGTCAGCCCCGCGGCGGTCGCGGCGATGCCGATGCAAATAATCCGCTTGGCCCCGCGCCCCATGCTCTGATCATCGACCGTGCCCGGGATTCGCTTGACGGCGGTCTGCACGGAGCGTGGCGAACGAAGGAGGCGGTGCGAGGAGGCTGAAAACCGCCTCGATGGTTGTCTACTCCGCTCACTACCGGGACGGCAAGCGGATCGCCCCCGACATCACCATCGATCAAGCCGGTGATATCGCCCGGAAGGGGGACGGCTTCGCGTGGCTTGCATTCCGCGACCCGAGCACGGACGAGCTGAAGGCGACCTCCGATGCGTTCGCGCTGCCGATCGAGGGCATCGACGGTGCTCGCCACCATCCGACGCGTCCCAGGCTCGAGGGAGACAAGGGACGGGCAGCGTTGACGATGCGCTCCGCCCGCTTCGACGACCGGACGCGAGAGATCGAGTTCGGCGACGTCCGCGTGGTGGCCGGCGCCAGCTACGCGATCTCCGTCTGGCGCGGCGACCCGAGCGACCCCGCCGGAGCGAGGGAGCGTCTGGAGGAGCTTCACCCGGATCTCATCGCGGCCGGTCCGGGCGCGGTCGTGTGGGCGATCTTGGACGAGGTGATCGACGGATATGAGCCGGTCGCCTCCGCGATCGACGACGGGATCGAGCAGCTCGAGCAGCAGGTCTTCGCCGGTGCCGGCCAGGCGACTCAGGCGACTTATTCGCTCACGCGCGAAACCATCGAGTTCCACCGCTCCCTCACGCTGCTTCTCAACCCCCTCGACTCGGTTGTCGAGGGCGAGCTCGTTGATCTTCCCGAAAAGCTCGAACGCTTCCTGCGTGATGCCGCGGCACACCTGCAGCGCATCGAGGAACAGGTCGCGGGGCAGCGGGACATCCTGTCCGGGATCCTCGAGGCGAACCTGGCGCTCATCAGCGTTCGTCAAAACGACACCGTGCAGAAGATCTCCGCCTGGGCCGCCATCATCGCCATCCCCACCTTCTTCGCGAGCATCTGGGGAATGAACTTCACACACATGCCGGAGCTCGACGAGACGTGGGGTTACCCGTTCGCGCTGGCGCTGATGCTCGCCGCCGTGATCGTGCTCTACGGATTCTTCAGACGGATCAAGTGGCTCTAGGCCCTTAGGCTCCCGCGGGTGAGACTGCGGGACCGGCTCGGAGCGTGGCTCGTGACAGGGCCGGTGGGGCGCTTGGTCGCCTTCCTCGCCGATCTGGGCGTGGCCTTGGTCCGAGGAGCGATCAATAAGGTAGATCGCCGATGAGGACCTCCGTCACCGAGCTTGGAGACTCGCGCGTACGCGTGGACGTCGGCATCGAGCCCGACGACGTCGAGAAGCGCGTCGAGCGCGCCGCGCGGCAGCTCGCCGGCGACATGCGGGTGCCGGGATTCCGCAAGGGAAAGGTGCCGTCTGCGCTGGTGATCCAGCGGGTCGGCCGGGAGGCGGTCCTCGAGCAGGCGCTTCGAGACTCGCTGGCCGAGTGGTACGAGCGCGCTCTGATGGATACGGGAATCACCCCGATCGGCGACCCGCAGCTCAACGTCGAGTCGCTGCCAGGCGAGGGTGAGGAGCTCGAGTTCTCGATCGAGGTCTCGGTCCGGCCGCCCGCCAAGTTGGGCGAGTACCAGGGGCTCGAGGTGGGCAAGGTCGAGCCCGAGGTTCCCGACGAGGCCGTCCAGTCCGAGCTCGACCGTCTGCGGCAGGGATTCGCGGCCCTCAACCCGGTCGATCGCCCGGCGGCGCCCGGGGACGTGCTCGTGATCGACTACGCGGGCACGGTGGACGGTGAGCCGTTCGAGGGGTCCGAGGCGACCGATCTCACCATCGAGTTGGGCGCGGAGGCGCTGCTTCCCGAGTTCGACGAGGCGCTCACCGAGGCCTCCGCAGGCGATGAGGTCACCGTCGACATCACGTTTCCAGACGACTACCGGCCAGAGCATCTCGCCGGCAAGACCGCGACCTTCAAGGTGACCGTCAAGGAGGTGAGGGAGAAGGAACTACCCGACCTCGATGATGACTTCGCGACCGAGGCGTCGGAATTCGACACGCTCGAGGAGCTTCGCTCCGAGATCCGCGACCGGATCGGGGCCGCCCTCCAGCAACGCGCCGCGGACGACTTTCGCGCCGCGGCCGTCGACGCCGCTGCGGCCAACGCCACGATCGACCTACCGAAGGAGCTTGTCCACGGGCGCGCCCACGATATGTGGGACCGGCTCGAGCGCTCGCTGCGCTCACGCGGCATCGATCCTGCGGCATACGTGCAGATGCAGGGAAAGCCCCGAGAGGAGCTCGTCACCGACATGGAGGCCGACGCACAGCAGGCGCTGCGCCGGGAGGCGACCCTCGCGGCGGTCGCTGACGCGGAGGGGATCGAGGTGAGCGACCAGGAGTTGCTCGAGGCTCTGGGCCCGGGCGAGGGCGACGAGGCGCCCGAGAAGCTTCTGGAGAACCTCACGAGCACGGGTCGCGATTCGCTGCTTCGCTCTGAGATCCGGCTGCGCAAGGCCGCCGACGTCATCGCGGATTCGGCCAAGCCGATCCCGGCCGAGCAGGCCGCGGCCCGCGACAAGCTGTGGACGCCGGAGAAGGAACAGGAGCAGCAGGAGGCGGAGGGCGCCGAAGCCGGGCTCTGGACGCCTGGCTCCTGATCACGTATGCCGGCACCGACACCGGCAAGGTGGCGGACTGCGAAGCGACGTACACCCCCTAGCGCGGGGGCGCCGGGTGGCGCGCCGCTAGTGGCGGCCGGCGTTCATCGGGTGATAGTCGGCTGACCGGTGCTGGGATTGGCACAGGCGACCGCGAGCCGCTTTTATAGACTCATCGCCTCGTGAGCCCCCTGGTCCCAATGGTCGTTGAGCAGACGTCGCGCGGCGAGCGCGCGTTCGACATCTACTCGCGCCTGCTCAACGAGCGGATCATCTTCCTCGGCACCCCGGTGACCGAGGACATTGCGAACCTCGTCGTGGCGCAGCTCATCCACTTGGAATCCGAGGATCCCGACAAAGACGTCTCGATCTACGTCAACTCCCCCGGCGGCTCGGTCTACGCGGGGCTCGCGATCTACGACACGATGCAATACATCAAGCCCGACGTGCAGACGATCTGCGTTGGGGTCGCGATGAGCATGGGCGCGCTGCTACTCGCCGGTGGCGCCCACGGCAAGCGCATGGCGACCCCGAACTCCAAGATCCTGATCCATCAGGTGACGGGAGGGTTCCAGGGTCAGGCGACCGACATCGAGATCCACGCCCGCGAGATCATCGACGTGCGCAAGCGGCTCGACGAGATCATCGCCAAGCACACCGGCCAGCCCATGGAGAAGGTCCAGAAGGACACCGAGCGCGACTACTTCATGAGCTCCGAGGAGGCGAAGGAGTACAGCATCGTCGACCGCGTCATCGAGCACCACTAGGCGCTCGACACGGCAGCGAGATCAGCCTCCTGGTCGCTTGGCGGTCCAGGAAAGCGCGTCGGTTTCGGTGTCGGCGCAACCGCCAACGAAGCTGCCCTTGAGCTTGAGCGTGCCGGTCGCCTTCTTGGCGTGGTGCTTGAACCTCCCGCGCACGATTGCTTTGTAATTCGCGTTCGGCACCGAATAGGTCCCGTGGAACCTCTGGCGGTCGTTGACGTTCATCGCGAAGTGCGTGCCCTCGAACGAGACGGCGCAGTTGGGAGGCACCGGTATGTTGAACCAGCGGAACTCGAGCACCTTGTTCGCATGCCCGTTGTGGATGTTCACCCTGAACTCGACGCCGGCGTTGCCCGCGCCCCCGCCGACGGGCCCCTTGAAGAACGCGCTCGCAAGTGCCTGCGCCGGCAGTGCCAGCACGACGAGCCCCACGGAAATGACCGCCGCTCTCCTTGCCACCGCCCTGCGCGCGCTTCCCTGCACAGGCCCACCCTACGTCCGGCACTGCCTCGCGTCAAGGCCCGCGCCTTCGAGCTCCGAGCCGGAGCGTACGAGCAGTCGACCAGCGGTCTTGACTCCGCGTCGGCCCGGTGTAGGGTCGCGCTCGTGGCGATCAGGGAGGGCGGACGGCATAGGGGAGCGCTAGCAGGGCGGGTTCTCGCGCTTGCCGTTGCGGCGGGCGCGCTCGCCCTCGCGCCCGCGGCGCTTGGCGCGACGATCGAGGTGAGGCCCGGGCCGAACGCGTTGCACAAGGCGCTGCGCAACGCGCACAGCGGCGACACGCTGCGGATCCACGACGGCACCTACCGGGAATCCGTTTCCATCAACAAGCGCGTCACGCTTCGCGGCGTGGGCGGGCGGCCGACGATCGATGCGCGATGCGATAGCCGGACCACGTTCTTGGTGAACAGAGGTGGGTTCACCCTCGACCATTTGAGGGTCGTCGGAGCAGCCGATGGCTTCGGCTATCCGCCGTCCGAGATCGACATCGAGCAGATTGGGAGCGGGACCGTCCACGACGTCGTCGTTCACAACACCTGCGGCCCCCTTGGCCAGGGGGCGCAGTACGGGATCAACGTCTTCGGCAGCGGGGCCATCGAGGTGAGTGGCAACCGCGCAACCGGTGGATTCACCGACGCCGGCATCTATGTCGGCGGCATCAGCGATACCGGGGGAGAGGCCCTGAAGGTCGTGAACAACGCGGCCTTCCTGAACCACCAGGGCATCATCATCGAGAACTCGGATGGGAACGGCATCATCCAGGTCGCCGGCAACAACGCCCATGACAACACCATCGATGGCGTCGGCGAACCGGCGTCCGGGATCTTCATCAGTAACAGCGACCGAATCAGGATCCGCAACAACACCGTCCAGAGCAACGGGGAGTTCGGCGTGAACATCGGGCCGACCTCCGACCACAATCGCCTCGTCGGCAACACGATCACCCAGAACCCGACCGACCTCAACAACGAGGGGTCGAACAACTGCGGCTCCGGTAACACGATCGGATCGCGGACCGGCAACCCGCTCTCACCCTGCGGGTAGCGCCAAGTCGCTCTGGGTCGGTGCAAGTCATCGCGCGCTTGCAGGGACCTGCACGCGGGCCGAGTAACAAGCACCGTCGAGCCAACGGCCCGCGTGTCGTAATCTGAGTCGAGGCGCTCGGGCCGCGTCATCGAAAGGGGAGAGCGCTTGGCACGCCCAACCGATTCCAACGAGCAGCTTCTCTGCAGCTTCTGCGGGAAGTCGCAGCGCCAGGTCAAGAAGCTGATCGCAGGGCCCGGCGTCTACATCTGCGACGAGTGCATCGATCTCTGCAACGAGATCATCGACGAGGAACTCGCGGCGCCCCCCTCGTTCGAGCTCGAGAGCCTTCCGAAGCCGAAGGAGATCCACGCCGTCCTGAACGAGTACGTGGTCGGACAGGAGACGGCCAAGCGGGCCCTGTCCGTCGCCGTCTACAACCACTACAAGCGCGTGCAGATGTCGCAGTCAGACGACGAGGAGGTCGAACTCCAGAAGTCCAACATCCTCCTGCTCGGCCCCACGGGATGCGGCAAGACCCTTCTGGCCCAGACCCTGGCGCGCATCCTGAACGTCCCCTTCGCGATCGCCGATGCCACGGCGCTCACCGAGGCCGGCTACGTCGGCGAGGACGTCGAGAACATCCTCTTGAAGCTGATCCAGGCCGCCGACTTCGACGTCAAGAAGGCGGAGACGGGGATCATCTA
>JBJMKM010000077.1:0-5272 GCA_045805825.1 Solirubrobacterales bacterium | reverse complement strand
GGGTGATCGCATCGGAGTCCTCGGTGGTGAGGCGCTCGCGGACCACGCGCTCCATGCGGTAAAGCCCGACTCGGAACGCGTCCTGGATCAGCTCGCCGACCGTGCGCAGGCGGCGGTTGCCGAAGTGCTCGTACTCGTCGAGGTGGTCCTGGATCGGATCGCGCGGGTAGGTCTGCGACTCGGCCGCGTAGTCCTTGATCGGGTTCTCCTCGTCGATCTCCTCGGGGATGCCGAGCAGCTTCGGAATGCCGACCAGCTCCTTGATCAGGGCGACGATGTCGTCCCTGGTGAGGACCCGGTTGTCGAGGTCGACGTCGAGGTCGAGGCGCGCGTTCAGCTTGTACCGGCCGACCCGGGTGAGGTCATAGCGCTTGGAGTCGAAGAAGAGCTGCTCGAGCAGCGTGCGCGCCGCGTCAACCGACGGCGGCTCGCCGGGTCGCTGCTTCTTGAACAGCTCGACCAGGGCGCCCTCCTCGGTCTTGGTGGGCTCGGTGTCGGCCTCGATCGTGTGGCGGATGTAGACCGAGTCGCCGAACAGCTCGAGGATCTCCTCGTCGGTGACGAAGCCCATCGCGCGCAGCAGAACGGTGACCGGCAGCTTGCGCTTGCGGTCGATGCGGGCGTAGACGCGGCCCTTCTTGTCGATCTCGAGCTCGAGCCACGAGCCACGAGCCGGCATCAGGTTGGCGATGAAGACCTGCTTCTCGCGGTCCTTGGGCTCCATCACGTAGGCGCCCGGCGAGCGGACGAGCTGCGTGACGACCACGCGCTCGGTGCCGTTGATGATGAAGGTGCCGCGGTCCGTCATCCACGGGAAATCGCCCATGAACACGGTCTGCTCGCGGATCTCACCCGTCTCGCGGTTCTGGAACGCCACCTTGACGTTCAGCGGGCGCGAGTAGGTGATGTCCTTCTCACGGCACTCGGCGATCGAGTGCGTGGGCTCGTCGAAGGTGAAGTCCTGAAAGACAATCGCGAGATTGCCCGTGTAGTCCTCGATCGGCGAGATGTCGTCGATCGTCTCCCTCAGCAGTCCGTCCTTCGGATTTGTGAGGTGCTCGAAGGAGAGACGCTGAATATCTATTAGATGTGGGACTTCAAGCGGGTTCTCGAGACGGGAAAAGGTCCTCCGGGTGACAGGGGCAGCATGGGATCTGGCCAACTGGGCGACTCCTCAGATGGTCGTGGGACGCGAATCTGCGCGAGTAGATTCGGGGCAGCAAGGCTCAAGACGCGCGACCCTGCAAAATACCACATAATTGCACGCCTGGGCAAGCCTAGCAGGCGTGTGTTTCGATACTTGGGAATACGGAGTGCCGGCTACTTGAGTTCGACCTCGCCGCCGGCCTCCTCGAGCTGGCCCTTGAGCTGCTCGGCCTCCTCGCGGTCAAGGCCCTCCTTGACGGCCTTCGGCGCGGAATCGACGAGAGCCTTGGCCTCCTTGAGGCCGAGCCCGGTCGCCGCGCGAACGGCCTTGATGACCTGAATCTTCTTGTCACCTGGAGCGTTGAGGACCACGTCGACGGTCGTCGACTCCTCCGCCGCGCCATCGGCTCCATCGCCGGCAGCCGCGGCCGGTGCGGCCGCTGCGACCGCGGTCGCGGACACTCCGAACTCCTCCTCGAGCGCCTTGATGCGCTCGGAGAGCTCGAGCACGGAAATGCCCTTCAGCTCCTCGATCCAATCTTCGGTGGACATCGCCTTAGTTGCCACTGCTTTCCTCCTCGGAATCGGAACCCTCGGATCCATCGCTACCTGCGTCGGATTCCTCCGGGGTCTCTTCGCTTTCGGTCGAATCACTGCCGGCCGCCTCCTCCGCTTCGCGTCCGGGGGCGTCCGGCTCTGCGTCAGGCTGAGCTTCTGGTTCCTCGGCCGCGGGCTCTTCGGCTTGGGCCTCCGCGGCGGGCTCCTCGGCCGCGGGCTCTTCGGCCGCCGCCGGTGCCTCGCCGCTGACCAGGCCCTTCTCGGCGATCTCCCCCATCGCCACGGCAAGGCCCGACAGCATCGACGCCAATCCGCGGGTCAGGCCGGTGAGCGGGCTCGCGGTCATCCCGACCAGCTGGCCGTGCAGGACGTCGAGCCCCGGAAGGCGGGCGATCGCCTGGAACTGCTCGGGAGCGAGGATCTCGCCGTCCATCAGGCCGCCGCGGTACTCAAGCACGTCGTGCCGGCGCGAGAACGTCGAGATCGCCTTGGCCGCGACCACCGCGTCGCCCTTGATGAAGGTCAGCGCGATCGGCCCATCCAGCAGCTCGTCGAGTTCGGTCGTCCCGGCCTGCTCTGCGGCACGCTTGGCGAGGCGGTTCTTCACCACGCGGAAGGTGGCGTCGGCCTCGCGCAGGCTGGCGCGAAGCTCAGCGGCCTCGGGAACGCTGATCCCGCGGTAGTCGACGGCGAAGATCGCGTCGGCCTCGTTGAGCCGCTCGGCGATCTCCTCGACTGCTGCTGCCTTCTGTTCCTTGTTCATGAGATCTCGATCCGCAAATAAAAGAGCCCGCTCGCAGGCGGGCTCGAAGCATCGCTCAGAACCTCACCTGCGCCGGTCTTCCGGGCCGCTCGGTTGCGAGCCCCGCCGACGGTCTTCGGTAAGTCGACGGGCGATGTTAGCTGACGAGGGAAGCTAGGCCGTCGCGGCGGCTTCGCCCGCCTCGGCGACGACGGCTTCCTCGCCACCCGCGCCGTCTCCGTCCGCACCCGCACCGTTGCCGTCCGCAGCTGCGCCCGCCAGGATCTCGCCCTCGCGAGTGCGCGACTCGTCGACCCGGATGCCCGGGCCCATGCTGGTCGCCAGCGTGATCGAGAGGATGTAACGCCCCTTCGAGGCCGCCGGCTTCGCGCGGACGATCTCGTCGACCACGGCGGCATAGTTTTCGAGCAGCGCGCGTTGGTCGAAGCTGGCCTTGCCAATCGTCAGGTGCACGACAGCCTGGCGGTCGGTGCGGTACTCGACCTTGCCGGCCTTGGCCTCGCCCACCGCCTTGGCGATGTCGTTGGTGACCGTCCCGACCTTCGGGTTAGGCATCTTGCCCTGCGGCCCGAGGATGCGGCCCAGCTTGGAGACAACCGGCCCCATCAGGTCGGGAGTGGCGATGGCGACATCGAAGTCGGTGAAGCCCTCGTTGACGCGGTCGGCGAGGTCCTGCGCGCCGACGTGGTCCGCACCGGCCTCCTCGGCGGCCCGGGCGACGTCCCCCTCGGCAAACACCGCGACGGAGACGTCCTTGCCGAGGCCGTGGGGCAGCGCGAGCGTCCCGCGCAGCTGCTCCTCGGCATGGCGGACGTTGACGCCGAGGCGCAGGTGCACCTCGACGGTCTCGTCGAACTTTGTCGACGCGGTCTCCTTGATCAGCGCCACGGCCTCGGTGGGCTCGTAGCGGCGGGCGCGATCGATCTTCTCGTAAGCCTCCCGGTAGCGCTTGCCGTGTGCCATCGCTACTCGAGCCCCTCGACGTCGACGCCCATCGACCGGGCCGTGCCGGCGATGATCTTGGAGGCGGCGTCCAGGTCGTTGGCGTTCAGATCGGGCATCTTTCGCTCGGCGATCTGGCGCACCTGTGCGGCGCTGATCTTCCCGACCTTCTCGCGGTTCGGCTCCCCGGAGCCCTTGTCGATCCCGAGCGCCTCGCGGATCAGAACCGCGGCGGGCGGCGTCTTGGTGATGAAGTCGAACGAGCGGTCCTCGAAGACGGTGATCTCCACCGGGATGATCGTGCCCGTGTCCTGCTGGGTCTGGGCGTTGAACGCCTTGCAGAACTCCATGATGTTGACGCCATGCTGGCCCAGCGCGGGCCCCACCGGCGGCGCGGGGTTTGCCGCCCCGGCCGGGATCTGGAGCTTGATCATGGTGAGGACCTTCTTGGCCATGCGGCGGCCGAGGATACAAGGAGGCCGCCGACCCCTCCCGCAACCCGGACGGCATCAAATCCACACGTGATGTGGATTTCGTGCCGCGGGTGCGGGTGGGCGGTCGGACTAAGGTCAGGGGGCGCGGGCGAGCAGGGCGGCGAGCTCGGATGCGACGTGACCGCGATCGCTCATGACGTCCCACCACGTGTAGCGGACCACTCGCCATCCAGCCAGCATCAAGGCGCGATCCCGGGTGGGGTCGTTGCGTCGCGCTCGGGTCGTCTCGTGAAACCTCGCGCTGTCCGTTTCGACCGCGAGCATGTGATCAGGCCAGGTGAAGTCGACCTCGAGACCGCCCGCGGCGGTCGGAAGCGGGACCCAGGCGTTGACCCGCGGTCGCGGCAGGCCAGCGCCACGGCAGAGCGATAGGAAGGCGCGCTCAAGAGCGCTCTTCGCCCGGGAGTCGGTGATGTCCGCCGGGCGGCCGAGCAATGAGCGGAGCCGTGGCGTTCCGGGCCGGCCAGGAAACTGGTCGAGAAGAGTCGCGAGTTCGCCGAAGTCGATCGGCGAGGGAGCCGTCTCGGCACGATGAAGCATGTACTCCAGGGCGTCGCGATTCAGAACCGCGCTCAGATCGAAGATCGTGCGCGGAATGGTCGTACAAGGGATCTCGCGGACCACGGTGACGTCCGGGGGACCCAGCGTTTCGCCGCTGTGCACCGTGATGCCGTCCCTCGCGCGACCGGCTCGGCGAGGCGAGCTCACGTCGATGCGAGATGTGTCAGTGCTTCGGATTCCCAAATGGGCAGCGGCGGATTGGTGCGAGAGGACGGCCCCAGGTCCGCACGCGAGCGTCGCCGCCATCCATCGCCCCTCCCGTGAGAGGTGCGGGTGGCCGACTGCATAGACGCCGTGGTGGATGCGATGAAGCCACCCAGCCGCAACGCGCCACTCGATCATGCGGTAGGTCAGCCCGATCTTTAGTAGTTGGGTGATCGAAATCACCCCATGCTGGCGCGCGGCGACCTCCGCGACCGCGCCGTCCAGCCCCCTCCTCCACCCGCCGACGGCAGCAAATCCACCTGTGACGTGGATTTTCTGCCGGAGACGCGACATGGGGGCATGCTGAGCCCCTCACGCGCGCGGATCAATGCGTTTGTGTGGCGAGAGTGAGTCCGTTTATGTGGCGTGAGTGAGTCGGCTTGGTGCAGAGCCCTGCGCCGCAGCCGGGGTTCGGGCCCGGCTAGACCTTCTTGACCTGGTCGTAGCCGACCTCGACCGGGGTTTCCCGGCCGAAGATCGAGACCAGGACCTTGAGCTTCGCCGCGTCCTCGTTGATCTCCGCGATCTCGCCGGAGAAGTCGGACAGGGGGCCCGAGATGACCTTGACGGTTTCGCCGATCGTGAACTGGGCGCGGGCGCGGGG
>JBJMKM010000076.1:0-5519 GCA_045805825.1 Solirubrobacterales bacterium | reverse complement strand
CATCTCGCCCCAGATCGCGTCGTCGTACTCGCCCGCCTCGGCCAGCGCGCGCAGCTTCTCGGCCTTGAAGCGGGCGGCGAGGAACTCGCGCGCCGTCGACTTGATCGCCTGCTGGTCGTCGGTGTAGTCGAAGTTCATCTCGCGCCTAGCGCAGCCGGGGGAGGCCGAGCACGCGCTCGGCGACGATGTTCTTGAGGATCTCGGTGGTGCCGCCCTCGATCGAGTTCGCGCGGGCGCGCAGGAAGCGGTAGGTCCACTTGTCGTCGACCACGGGGGCGTCGGCGCCCATGATCTCCATCGCGAGCTCGGTGAGCGCCTGGTTGGTGTCCGACCACTGCCACTTCACGAGCGAGCCCTCGGGGCCCGGGATGCCCGTCTTCATCTGCTGGGTCAGGCCGCGCGAGGCGGTCAGCCGCAGGCACTCGGCCTCGATGTAGAGCTGGGCGATCTTCTGCCGGTATATGGGGTCCTCGTCCAGGCCGCGCTCGCGCGCGAGGTCCATCAGCTGCCCGAGCGCGATCTTCAGAGCGACGGCGCTGCCGAGGCCGAGGCCGGCGCGCTCGTTCATCAGCGTGGTGATCGCGACCGTCCAGCCGTTGCCCACGCCGCCGATCACGTTCTCGTCGGGGATGCGGGCCTCCTCCATGAAGATCTCGTTGAACTCCGCCTCGCCGGTGATCTGGCGGAGCGGCCGCACCTGCACGCCCTCCTGCTCCATGTCCATCAGGAAGTAGGTGAGCCCCTTGTGCTTGGGCGCGTCCGTGTCGGTGCGCGCGACGAGCATGCACCACTTCGACTCGTGGGCGAACGTGGTCCAGACCTTCTGACCCGTCACGACCCACTCGCCGTTCGACTTGACCGCCTTCGTCTTCAGCGACGCGAGGTCGGAGCCCGACTCGGGCTCGGAGAAGCCCTGGCACCAGATCTCCTCGGCGGTGAGGATCGGCTTGAGGTAGCGCTGCTTCTGCTCCTCCGTGCCGTGCGCGATCACGACCGGGCCGCCCATCACGAGGCCGAGCACGTTCGCCGGCGAGGGTGCCTTGGAGCGGGCCATCTCCTCGCTGAAGATCGCCTGCTCGATCAGCGTCGCGCCCCGACCGCCGAATTCCTTGGGCCACGAGATCCCCGCCCACCCGGCCTCGTGCATCTTGCGCTGCCAGGCGCGACGGAATAGGAACTTGGGCTCCTCGCCGTCGGGTTCAGGCCCCGGATGGTTCTCCTCGAGCCAGGAGCGGACTTCGTCCCGGAAACCCTCCTCCTCCGGCGTCAGCGTCAGATCCATCGGCGGCGGACTCTATCGGGAGTGCCTCGGTTGGCAGGTAATGCCTCAGTTGGCGAGATAGAGCATGATCAGCGCGATACCGATCCACGAGACCCCCGCGAAGATCATGCCCGGGTCCTCCGTGAGGATCGCGGCAGTGGATCGGGTGTCGTTGCGGTCGTAGATCAGGTAGAGATAGCGGAAGACGCCGTACAGGACCGACGGACCGGTCGCGAGCATCTCGCTTCCGATCAGGGGGCTATTCACCGCGTAGATCGCGTAGCTGATGATCGCCCCGGCGGTGACCATGGCGACCATCTGGTCCAGGAAGGGCAGTGAGTAGTGCTCGAGAACGGGCCTTGTCGTTGTGGGCCCCGACGCCCCCGGACGCGTCCCAGCCTCCGGCTCGGACCACCGGTCGCCTTCGGCTACCTGGGACGAGGCGGCGGGCATTTGCATCTCCTCCATCGCCTCCTGGCGGCGCTTGGTGAAGCCGAGGAAGAGCGCGAGCATCGCCGTGCACAGGAGCAGCCACTCGGACGCGTGCGCCTCGACGGCGACGGCGCCGGCGACTACCCGCAGGATGAACAGCGACGCGATCGTCATGACGTCGATGATCACCAGGCGCTTGAGGATCAGCGAGTAGGCCACCGTGATCACGCCGTAGAGCGCAACCAGTCCCGCGACGCCCGCCTCGACCCACGCGAACGAGATCGCGATTCCGATGACAGCCAGGGCGACGGCCGCGACCCCGGCGACCCGCTCCGACAGCTCGCCACTTGCGATCGGGCGATGGCGCTTCTCCGGATGACGCCGGTCGAGCGGCGCGTCGCGAAGATCGTTGACGAGGTAGCCGGCGCTGGAGATCGCGCAGAAGGCAATGAAGGTGATCGTGGCGTCGACGACCTGCGGGCCCTGGTCCAGCTTCTGCGAGAACAGCAGGCCCGCGAACACGAGCACGTTCTTGATCCACTCCGGTGGCCGCATGGCGACCAGCAGCGCCATCGCCTGGGAGCGTCGTCGAATCTCGGGGCCCGACTCGCCCGCAGCCGTGCGCGGCTGCTCCTTGGTGAGCGTCTCCATCGCGGGAAAGGTTAGGGGTCTAGCCCTCGTCGATTAGCACGCCCGGGTTCAGCACGCCGTTCGGATCCACCGCGCCCTTTGCGCCACGCAGCGCCTCGGCAAAGGGCTCGGGGCGCTGGCGGTCGTACCAGGGGCGGTGGTCGCGTCCAACCGCGTGGTGATGAGTGATCGTGCCGCCGGCGGCGATCACGGTCTCGGATGCAGCGGCCTTGATCTCGTCCCACTGCTCGACCTCACCGCCCCGGCGCGCGGGGCAAAGGACCGTGTAGTAGGGCGCCGGCCCATCCGGATAGACGTGGGTGAAGCGGCAGGACAGCCTGGGCGAGCCTTCGCCGTCCGCGGCTGTCCCGCACGCCTCGGCGATCGCCTGCCGCGCCGTCTCCATCACCCGCTGGTGAAACTCGCCGAAGCGATCCCAGGTGATCGCCGTCTCGAAGGTGTCGCTCAGCACGCCGCAGGCCACGAAGGTGTCGCGCAGGTATGGGGCGGCCAGGAATGCATGGCGCCAGGCGCCGACCGGGTCGGTGCCCTCCCCCTCTGGCGGCGGATTCGCGTGGACCGCCCCGGGCCCGGGCTGCGCGCTCGCGGGCGCACCCGCCCGCTCCTCCCTTCTGCGGATCTCGCCAGGCTCTCCGCCATGGTCGCGCGCGACGTCGAGTGCCCTGTCCATGGAGTCATCCATCGGGTGGTGGGCCGATTCGAACCCGAGCACGAGCAGCGCCTTCCCGGACGGGCCGGCATGGGTGAGCGCCGACTCGGCCTCGTCCAGCAGCCGGCAGTTCGCCGGGTTGAGGCCCGACTGAGAGAGCTCGCGGACCGCCTCGGCGCCAATCGCGAACGAGTCGAAGGCGACGCCGCACGAGAGCTTGAACCGCGGCCGCTCCTGAACCCGAACCCAGGCCTCCGTGATCACGCCGAGGATTCCCTCGGAGCCGAGCAACATCCGGTCCGGGCTCGGGCCGGCACCGGAACCGGGAAGCCGCCTCGACTCCCAGATCCCGGCGGGTGTCACGGCACGTACCGACTCGACCAGGTCGTCGATATGCGTGTAGAGCGTCGCGAAGTGACCGCCCGCGCGGGTCGCAATCCACCCGCCCAGTGTCGAGAACTCGAACGATTGTGGGAAGTGGCGGAGCGTGTAGCCGTGCGCGCGAAGCTGATCCTCGAGAGCCGGTCCCACCACGCCTGCCTGGACCCGCGCCGCCCGAGAGGCAGAGTCGACGTCGAGGACGGCCGCGAGCTGGCCCAGGTCGATCGTGACCGCGCCCTCGAACTGCGAGCCGACCCTGGGCTCGACGCCGGCGACGACGCTGGTCCCGCCGCCGTAGGGGATCGCCGCCACACGGACGGCGGCGCACCATTCGAGGATCCGCACGACATCGTGCTCGTCGCGCGGGTGCGCGACCAGGTCCGGCGGGTTGTCGACTTGGCCGCGGAAGCCGCGAACCACGTCGCGGTAGGCCTTGCCGAGCGAGTGGGAGACCCGCTCATAGCGATCGGCGGCGAAGAGCTCCTCGAGCGCAGCAGGCGGCTTGATGCGGGGCGGCGCGAGGTCGATGGCCTCCAACGGCACCGGCTCCTCGACCTCGCCCCCGAACCCGAGCCGCTCGCGAATCCCGGCAGCCGCGACCTGAAGCTCGGAGCGGGAGGGCTGACGGTCGGCGTACCCCCAGCCCCAGTGCTTTCGGCGGCGCGCGGCGATCAAGCAACGCTACCGCCCCTCCAACAAACGCCGTTTGGCGCCCCCTTAGGGCACTGCGAGCGGTAGCGCTACCAGTGGATGCCGCGCGTCAGCGTGGCGAACAGGACCTGCTCGGTCGATGCTTCCTCGGCCGGGGCCGGCTCGGGCCTCTCCCGCGGGGCCTCGCCGCGGGCCGCGCGCGAGTCCGGGAAGAGCTTGTACGCGCTGTTGAGGATGTAGTCGATCGACTTCGGGTTGATTGCGTAAAGGATCTGACCCAGCGTGCCGAGCGGAGTCGCGATCCGCTTCGGCCGGTGGATGATCGCGTCGGTGATCATCTCGGCGGCGTTGTCGGGGGTGATCGTGGGGAACCGGTCGTACATCCGCGTCGGCTGGATCATGGGCGTCCGCACCAGTGGCATGTAGATGGTGCTGACGTAGACGCCGTCGTCGAAGATCTCCGACGCGATGCACCGGCTGAAGGCGTCAAGCGCGGCCTTCGATGCGACGTAGGCGGAGAAGCGGGGCGTGTTCGTCTGCACGCCGATCGACGACACGTTGATGATGTGGCCCTTCCTTCGCTCGCGCATCCCCGGCATGAAGCCCATGATCAGCTTCAGCGCGCCGAAGTAGTTCAGCTGCATCGTCCTCTCGTAGTCGTGGAAGCGGTCGTAGGACGCCTCCATCGAGCGCCGGATCGAGCGGCCGGCGTTATTGACGAGGATGTCGACCCCGCCGAACTTCTCGTTCACGTCGTTCGCGAGGCGCTCGATGTCGTCGAGGTCGGACAGGTCGGCCGGCATCACGTGCCCCTTGCCGCCCAGCTCCTCCATCTGCTGGGCCACCTCCTCGAGCTTCTCGCGCGTGCGCGAGACGAGGATCACCTCGCCGCCGGCCTCGCCGATCTTCAGCGCCAGCGTCTTGCCGATGCCGCTCGACGCCCCCGTCACGAGGATCCGCTTGCCCTCGACCGATTTCTTGAGCGAACGCTCGCGGAAGAGGTCGGGATCGAGGTTGCGCTCCCAGTAGTCCCACAGCTTCGGTGCGTACGTGTCGAGCGGCGGCACCGCGATGCCGGTCCCGCGCAGCGCGCGCTGGGCGTCGCGGGCATCGAAATCCGCTTCGAAGTCGCGGTGCTCGAGCACGTCGGGCGGGATGCCGACGTCGTTCAGCATCTGCTCGCGGATGTTCTTGATCGCCGGCACGGCCATCAGTCCCGCGCGCACCGGCTTCGGCACGATCTCCGTGATCTGCTTGTCGACCCGCATCGCGAAGCGCGGCGCGTGCGCCGCCTTCGCGAACGTGTTGAGCGCCTCGCCGGCGGACTTGGGCTCGGGGTCCACGAGATGGAACGTGTCGCCGTACAGGTCGTCGTCGTCCATGTGCGCGATGTGGTCCATCGCGCGGGCGATGAAATCGACCGGCACCACATTCGCGTTGCGGCCCTCCGGCCCGGCGAGCGGGAACCACTCCGGCAACGCGTGGCGCAGCTTC
>JBJMKM010000075.1:0-20829 GCA_045805825.1 Solirubrobacterales bacterium | reverse complement strand
AGCCCGACGGCGGCTACGAGCAGGCGGTCGTCAAGCTCGACACGCGCGGCGACGTCGCGATCGTGTGGCTGGACAACCCGCCCGCGAACTCGATCTCGCCGGACGTGATCGCCGGGCTGAAGAAGGCATGGGACGCGATCCGCTCCGTGATCTTCGCCTCCTCGAACTTCGCCGTCTTCTGCGCCGGCGCGGACATCAAGGAGTTCACGAAGATGACCGATCCCTCCGCGGGCAAGGACCTGCTGGACGGCGGCCACGGCGTGCTGCGCCGGATGGAGCAGTCCGGGAAGGTGACGATCGCCGCGGTCAATTCGCTGGCGCTCGGCGGCGGCTGCGAGCTGTCGATGGCGTGCGACTTCCGGGTCGCGGCCGAGTCGGCGAGCTTCGGCCAGCCCGAGATCAATCTTGGGATCATTCCCGGCTTCGGCGGCACGCAGCGCCTCGCGCGCCTGGTCGGCGAGGCAAAGGCACTCGAGATGAACCTGCTGGGCGACCCGATCTCTGCCGCGCAGGCGGATGAGCTCGGCCTCGCGAACGAGGTCGTCGCCGATCACGAGCTGTTCGACACGGCGCTGGCCTGGGCGCGCAAGCTCGGGGGTCAGGCTCCCGTCGCCGTCGAGCAGATCAAGAAGGTCTCTGCCAAGGGCGACCTGGACGAGGGCATCGAGGCCGAGAAGGGCGGGTTCGTGACGGCGTTCGGCTCCGACGACGCCCGCGAGGGCATCTCCGCGTTCCTGGGCAAGCGCAAGGCGAAGTGGCAGGGCAAGTAACGAGCGCGGCAGAGGAGCTCGCCGGGCTCATCGCGGAGAGCGAGAGCGTCGTTGCGCTCACCGGCGCCGGCGTGTCGGTCCCGTCGGGAATTCCCGACTTCCGCACGCCCGGCAAGGGGCTCTGGGCCAAGGTCAACCCGATGGCGGTCGCGACCATCGACGCGTTCCACGGTGACACCAAGCAGTTCTGGGACTTCTACCGGCCGCGGTTCCACGACCTCGCCGACAAGGAGCCGAACCCGGCGCACGAGGCGCTGGCGGAGCTCGAGCGGCGAGGCCTGCTCGATGCGGTGATCACGCAGAACATCGATCGCCTCCACAAGAAGGCGGGCTCGCGCGAGGTCATCGAGGTCCACGGCTCGATCGCGACGGCGAGCTGCACGAGCTGCTCGGCGACCTATCCGCTCGAGCAGGTGGAGTCTCTGTTCGACGACGACGGTATCGCCGGGTGCACCTGCTGCGCGGGCAAGGTGAAGCCCGACGTCGTGCTGTTCGGCGAGCTCCTACCCGCCGAGGCGATGGCAAGGGCCGAGGGGCTCTGCGCGAGCGCGGATCTCCTGCTTTGCGTGGGTTCGTCGCTCGAGGTCCACCCGGTCGCCGGCCTGCCGCAGATGACGCTCGCAGCGGGCGGGCGCATCGCCGTCGTCACCAAGAGCTCGACTCCGTATGACCGCGACGCGGTCGTGCGGATGGACGGCGATGTCGCGGATGAGCTCCAGGCGGTCATCGCCGCTCTGGACGACTGACCGTCTAGCCCGAATCCCGGAGCGCCTGCCGCCGTCGCAGGACGCGCTCGCAGATTTCCAGCGTCTCGCTGACCTCGGCAACCTGCTCCGCCGCCAGGTCGCCGCGACTCGCGTCCGTCGAGGTTTGCCGGATCGAGTCGCGCCGCTCGCGAAGGCTCGCCAGGTCGTCCTCCTGTCCCGGGCCTTTGTGGTGCGGCAGCTCGGTCAGCAGAGCCTCCAGGCCCGCGGCGAGCTGAAGAGCCGCTTCCCGCATCCGGCCCTGGTTGACGTCCGCCCGCGCGCGGAGGAGCAAGGTCTCGCACACGTCGACGACCTCGCGTCCGGCGAGGAGCTCGGCCAGGCGCTCCTGCGGGCGAAGTGCCTCGGTGCGCCGGCGCCGCCGATCGGGAGAGGGGATGTCGAGGGCCCGCGTCCATTGCCCGTCGGCTAGCTCGCCGCCCGTCCCGAAGCCCACCCGGACGGCCAGCGGAGCGGCGCGGGCGATCTCGTGGCCGTAGGGATCCTGCGTCGCGATCCGCTGTGCCCGCAGCACCCGGTTCGCGGCGCGCAGCCCGGCGGCGACGGCGGCCTCGGTGGTCTCGGCTTCACCAGCCAGCGAATCGAGCTCCTCCTTCGCGGCTTCCGGAGAGACCTCGTCGGCCGGAATCACGGTCAGGCGGGTGACCGGTACCTCCGCTGGCGGCTCCGGGAGGTCGACCGGCCGTGGACGGCGCCGCCGTCGTCCCGGTCTGGCGGCCGCGGGAGCGCCGAACGTCTGCACCACGACGACCGTCTCCTCCTCGTCGTCCGCCGACGCTCGAAGCAGGTAGCGGCCGTCGTCGATGCCAATCGTGCCGGGTACGTCCATCTGGACGAACCGAAAGCTCGCGGCGCCGCTCGGACTCATCGCGAGCGCAGCCTATTGACGGGCGACCGTCCGGAAGCGGGCGGGGACGCTAGTCGCCGCGTTTGGACTTCTTGCCGCTCGCCTTCTTGTCGTCGTGCTTCTTGGCGGGCAGCGAGTAGTCCGAGGGCTTCGTCGGGACCTTTGGATTCTGGATCTCGGCGATCCTGCCGATCAGCTTCTTCCACTGGTCGGGCTTGAGAAGCGACTCGAACTGCTTGCCCTTTTCGGGCGCCGAGCCACCCGGGTAGTAGCCCACGTGGACGTGGTCGTAGTGGTCGGCCATCGCGAAGCTGACCGAACCGGGCAGGTCCTCGAGCGAGATGACCTGGTGCGGCAGCATCGGGCCCTGAAGCTGGAGCAGCGACTTGATCAGCGCGTCCGCGAGCGACCCCGGGCCCTGGTGGCCGGTGACGGGGACGCCGTTGATCACGGCGATGTCCATGGCGTCGCCGGTCGAATGCTCGCTGACGTTGCCGGAGGTGGTCAGGACGCCGTGACCGCACTTGAGCGAGGTGATGGTGAGGCGGAAGTTGTTGTCGGCCAGGTACTCCATCGCCGCGAGGATCCGCTGGTCGATCTGGCCGGTCTGGATGTCGGTGCGGCCGCAGGAGTAGATGGAGAGCCGCGGATCCGCGAGGACCTTGCGCTCGAGCTGCGTCTTCGGCATCAGGAGGTCCTGCGTCACGTTCCCGGCCCCGCCGCTTTGAGTGAACGGGTTCTCGCCGGCGGCTCGGTAGATCGCAGTCTCCTCGAGGAGCTTCCAGCCGTCGAGGATCGGCTTCGGATCGATCTTCGGGGAGTGCTTGCCGGCCGGCCGGATCGCGAAGTTCAAGTGGGGAGCCAGCTCGGTGGTCTTGCCGATGCGGCCGAGCACGGTGCCGGCGACGACCTTCGATCCCACCCGCAGCGGCCGCAGCTCCATCGACTTGCGATCGAAGTGCATGACGCCGCCGACGTAGGACTTGAACGTCGAATAGCCGGGGAAGCGCTTCGCGAGCAGCTGGTCGAGCTGACCGGTGACGTCCGCGTGGGCGACATTGTGCGGGCGCTCGGGCAGTGCGTAGAGGCGATCACGCTGGTTCTCAGTGTTGACCGGCCCCGCGGTCGTGGTCGGCGCCGGCGCCCCTCGCGACTCCTTGCGCTTCGGCTTCGAGGACTTGTCCTGTGATGCGGACTCTGCGTCCGGCTGCGCTGCGCGCTGGGCGGCATCGGCGGCCGTCTTGCTCGCGTGCTTGCTCAGGCCGAGCGGCTTGCCGCGGGTGGCGGGCTCACTCGGCGCCTTGTCGTTCGGAGTGACGAGCTTGAAGTCCTTGGCCGAGAGGCGCTTCTGCTTCGGCACCGGATAGGCCTTCTCGATTCGGCCGAGCTGCGCGTAGGTGAAGCGGTTGCCGTAATTGTCCTGGAGGACGATGTAGTTGCCGAGCTTCGGGTCGTGGCCGATGCGCTTGATGGTTCCGTCGTTGACGGCGACGACCGGAGCGCCGTCGTGGGAGTAGATGTTGATCCCTCGACGTGTAGGTGAGCTTGAGATTATGTCGGCGACATTTCCGGAGCCCTTGCCGGACTTGGCGTCCTTCGCCGCCTGACGCGTGGAGATCTGATCCGCGTACCGGGCCCGCGCCGCAACGGGGAACCGGTCGCCCTGGGTCAGGCCGGTGATCGATCCGACGAGGTCCTCGGGGAGCCTGCCGTACTGGTTCGCGTAGAGCAGGACCTCGTCGACGTACCAGGTCGCGTGGTTGTAGGCGAAGATCGCCTGACGAAGGTCGGTATCGCCGCCGGCCGCCTTGAGGTAACGCGCCGCGGCGCAGACCGCGTCCACAGGGTTAAAGGGATCCTTGCGGCCGTCACCGTTCGCGTCCACGCCGTAAGCCTGCCACGTGGACGGCATGAACTGCATCCATCCCACGGCGCCCGCGGTGGAGACGTTGAGGTTCGTGCCGAACGCGGTCTCGATCTTGTTGATGGACGCGAGCACCTGCCACGGGATCCCGTATTGGGTTCCGCAGGCCTCGTAGATCGGAAGCAGGAAGGGCGGGATCTCGAACTGGCTGATCAGGAAGCTGGGAACGCCGAGCGGCGCGGGGGTCGGGCTGGCGATGGTGAGTGACGGGTTGGACTTGGTGGGGACGCCGTTTGGCTTGACGGGTGGCGGAGGCTTCGGATTTCTGCGCGGTGAGGTGGCGCCGCTGCCGTTGTTGTGGCGACCGCCGTGCCCGCCCGTCCCGCCGGAGCCGGGACGGCCGCCGGTGCCGCCGGGAGGACCGGCGGCTCCGCCGGATCCGGTGGTGCCCGTGGGCCCGGTTGTACCGGTGGTCCCGGTGGTGCCGGTCGGGCCCGTCGTCCCCGTCACCCCGGTGATACCGCTGGTGCCGGTGCTGCCGCCGCCACCGCTTGTGGTGCCGGTCGGAGCGTTGTACTCGTCACTGTCGATGGGACTGGAGCAGCCCGGATCCGCAAGGTCCACGAGGCCGTCGCCGTCGTCGTCCTTGCCGTTGGAGCAGGTCGGGAGGGCGTTGACGGGGGGCAGGTTCTGCCCGCCGGGGAGGTTCACGGAGACGCCCGTTTTGGACGAATCGAGGAGGCCTCCGCTCGCCACGCCGGCCCCGGCAGCCACGATGGCGCCGAGTACCCCGAGGGCGAGTATCAGAAGTAGCTTCCTTCCCATCCTGTTCAGTCCCCATACCTTGCGCCCAGCACAACGACGCGGCTCTGCCAGTACGGCCTGCTCAGAGCCGGGCGAACGCTAGCTGGTTGGGGGGGCGTTTGCAATGTGGAACCAGGCATGTGAAACGTATCTCAGCTGATGCATACCCGCACAAGATGACAGGCATGCCACGTGTATATGGATCGGCATGCTGGGCGGGGCGCTTGAAGCGTTACGCTGCGCGACCCATGCCTTGCAACGGCGCGGAGTGAAGGAGGCGTTGACTTGACCGACGAACCTGAGCACGGGGAGGGGATCCGGGCACGGGGCGAGGAGGCCCTCGGTGACCTCGCTCAGGCCCTGCTTGACAACCCGCTCTTCAGCCAGGCCATGAGCACGGCGATCGGCGCCGGCGAGCGGGCGGCCCACGCCCAGCGATCCGCTATGGGCGCTCTCAACATCCCCGCGGCATCCGACTTCGAGCGCCTCGAGCAGCGCATGCGATCGCTGTCCGCGAGGCTCGAGGCGGTCGAGGATCAACTCGACGACGCCCTCGACGAGCTCGCAGCTCTGCGACGCTCGATCTCCCCCGAGACGTCCAGGCCGGCGGATCGCGCAGCGGCGGCCGAATCGACGGAATAGAGGTCCCATGGCGTCGCAGTCCGGCGAGCGACCCGACGGCGGAGTAGCCGATGCCCTGCGCGATGCGATCCAGCGAACGCTGTCGGCAGCCGGCCGCCCGGCGCGCGCGGGCACGTCGAGCTTGACCCGGGAGCGGGCCGCGCAGCTTCTGGACGAAGTGGCCAGAGCCGGCCGTGAGGCCAGCGTCGAGCTCGCCCGCCGTGGGCAGGGTGCGCGCGAGGAGCTCGCTCGCCGCAGTCAGGGTGCCGGCGCGGACCTCGCCCGGCGGGGTCAGGAGGCGACGGGGGAGATCGCGCAGCGCCTGGAGGTCCTGGAGCGGCGGCTCGCGGCGCTGGAGCAATCATTGGGCGGCCGCCGGCCAGGGTCTAAACCTAAGGCTGAGAGTTAGGTGGCAGGTCGCCGTGTCGTGATCGTCGGGATCGCGACCCACTGGGGCGCGGAGCTCGCGCGCCGGCTGGAGCGAGACCCCGGCATCGACTACATCGGCGGTATCGATTCGGCTCCGCCCCCGGCCGACCTCGAGCGCACCGACTTCATCGAGGCCGACATCCGCAGCCCGCTGCTCTCGCGTCTGCTCCCCGGCACCGACGCGGACACCATCGTCCACTGCGGGGTCCTGTGGTACCCGGAGCCGGACAAGCCTGGCCGCGTCCTTCACGACGTGAACGTCATCGGCACCCTCCAGCTGCTTGCGGCCTGCGAGCGGACGAAGACGCTGGAGTGCCTCATCGTCAGGGGATCGGCCGCGATCTACGGCTGCGAGGGCGCCACCCCTTATTTCTTCACCGAGCGGATGCCCCGGACGCTGCCCCTGCGGACGCGCTTTCAGCGGGACATCTCCGAGCTCGAGGGCTACATCGAGAACTTCGCGCGACGCCATACCGACGTCGTCTGCTGCACGCTGCGCTACCAGCCCGAGGTCGGGCCGGATCTCGACACGCCCCTCGTCCGCTACCTCCAGCTGCCGGTCGTTCCCACGCAACTCGGCTGGGACCCCCGGCTTCAGCTCATACATGCCGATGACGCGACCGGTGCGCTTGAGGCCGCGATGCGCTCGCCCGCCCGAGGCGCGGTGAACGTCGCGCCTTCCGGGTCCATCTCGCTGAGCCACATCCTTCGTCTGATGCGGCGGCCCGCACTGCCGATCCCGCATCCGCTGTTCGGACCCGCGCTCGAGCGCCTCGGCCGCCGGATCGGCGCCGGTCCCATCTATGGCGACGGCATTCGACTGCTGCGCTTCGGCCGCGGCGTGGACAACGCAAGGCTGACGCGGGAGATCGGATACGTGCCGCGCTTCGACGCCGAGGCGACGATCCGCGATTTCGCCGCGAAGTCGCGCGGGCTGCGAATCGGACCGTCGATCCATCCGGGCGATCTCATCGGACGGGTTGCCGGAGCGGCCCGATGAGCGCCCACGCGCAAGCGGACCCATCGCAGGCGACGGCCGAATCGGTCGCGGACTTCCTGCGCCGTGTGCGCACCGGGATCGAGGACGGGCTTGATCCGGTCACGGCGGCCGGCCGCGCCGCCGATGAGCTTCCGCAGCGATTCGCTCGCGTCGTCGAGCTGCTCTCCCGTCGGGCGCGAGGCGACTATCACGAGGACGAGTGGGGGTTCGACGAGGAGTTCGCCGAGTCGGTGTACCCGATGTTCGAGTTCCTCTATGAGGTCTGGTGGCGCGTCGAGGCGGAGGGTGTCCGGAACGTGCCGGCCCATGGGCGCGCGTTGCTCGTGTCGAACCACGCCGGCGCGCTCTTCCCGTTCGATGCCTCGATGATCCTGCTGTCGATCATGAAGGGGCATCCGCTGCCGCGATGGGCGCGATTCCTCGTCCTCGACTGGGCCTTCGTCCTCCCGTTCCTCTCGGCGTTCATGCGCCGGGTTGGCGGCGTCCCGGCGAGCAGGCATAACGCCGCGAGGCTGCTGGAGCAGGACGAGGTCGTCATGGTCTTTCCCGAGGGGGTGAAGGGCACCGGCAAGCAGTTCTCGGAGCGCTACCGGCTCCAGCGGTTCGGGCGCGGCGGCTTCGTCGAGGTTGCGCTGCGGACCGGCGCGCCGATCGTCCCCGTGGCTGTGGTGGGATCCGAGGAGATCTACCCGAAGCTCGCTGACGCGAGGCCGCTCGCGCGGGCGGTCGGGGCGCCGTTCGTCCCGGTCACTCCGACGTTCCCGTGGCTCGGGCCCCTTGGCCTGATCCCGTTGCCGTCCAAGTGGAGGATCGAGTTCTGCGATCCGATCGACCTCTCCGAGTACGGCCCGGAGGCGGCCGAGGACCGGCGGCTCCTGTTCGACGTCTCCGAGCAGGTGAGGGACACGATCCAGGCAAAGCTCTACGAGAACCTCGTCAAGCGGCGAGCGGCGTTCTTCTCCCCCTTGTAGCGATAGCCTCCAGCGTGAGATGGGGAGCGGGAGCGCATCGGCGACCGCCGCGGCTGAGTTCCAGTCGGTTCTGGACGACGTCCTGACCGAGACCGACGCCGACGACCAGGCCGGACCCCTGCTTCGCGCCGCTGGGCTGCGCATCCGGTTCGAGTTCCCGGACCTGCGGCTCGTCCTCAGCCTCGCCGCGACGGAGGAGGGCGACCATCATCTCACCTGGCGGTTCTCCGACGACGTCGACTGGAAGCCCAAGCTGACTCTGCAGATGGACTCGAACGTGGCGAACGCCTACCTGCAGGGAAAGGAGAGCCTGGCAATCGCGATCGCGCGCGGCCGGGTAAAGGCCAATGGGGACACGCGCTCGGCCCTCGTCTACATACCTGCGCTCAGGCTGCTGGTGGCGTCGTACCGGCGCCTGGTGACCCAGGAGCACCCGCACCTGGTGCTGGAGTAGCCCCCGAATCCCGTTGACGTGGAGCGGCTCGCGGCGTAGCCTCATTCCCCGAGAGATCGGAAACAGGCCGTAGTGGGCGCCGCTCCGTCGCCCTTCGGCGACTGGGGCGCAGGAGCGGGTCCGCGAGGCGCAATGCGCCGCAGGCCGACGCGGCGGGCCGAAAGCCCGCGGGCGACGGGGCCACTCGAGCCCCGTCGCTCCAGGTAAGGGGTCGTTTCGGCAATGCGCGCTCGGGACGCGGCGCGCGTCAAGACCCGGGTCACCCTGAAAGGATCGGCGGCGATGCCGGACGAGCACATCTCCCTCAGCGAGGCATCGCGGATCGCGGGAGTCTCGCCCTCGACGCTCCAGCGGTGGGTGAAGGCCGGTGTTATCCCCGTGAGGGGCGGACAGTGGACCACGGCGGCGGCCGCTCAGGCGCGCGTCGTGAGCCGGCTTCGCGAGCGCGGCCACTCGCTTGCCGAGCTGCGCCGGGCGGTTCGTGAGGGCAGGCTCGCGTTCGGCTACGTGGAGGACCTGTTTCCCGGACGCGAGCGGAACCTGACCCGGATCGAGGCGGCCGACCGGACGGGCCTCGAGGAGGCTCTGATCGAGCGGATGATGGCACTGCTGGGAACGCCCACGGCCATCGAGGGGACGCTCAACGAGCAGGACGTCGAGGCGATGGAGCACATCCGCGACGTCCTGCGCGCCGGGTTCCCGCTGGTTGCGCTACTCCAGCTCATCCGGGTCTACGCCCAGTCGATCCGCAAGATCGCCGAGGCCGAGGTGCGTCTGTTCCATCTATATGTCCACGAGCCGCTGATCCGCCAGGGGGTCGACGCGCTTCAGATGGCCGGGGAGATGGAGGGGTTGGCCCGTGATCTCCTGCCGATCACCTCGCCGCTCATGGAATACATCCACCAGCGCTATCTGCGCTTCTACATCGAGCAGGACGTGGTCGGTCACATGGAGGCCGAGCTCGCGGGGCAGCGGCAGCTCGGCCGGGTGCAGATGGCGTTCTGCTTCGTGGACCTAACGGGGTTCACGCGGTACACCGAGGAGGAGGGCGACGAGGAGGCCTTCGATCTCGTCGAGCGCTTCGTAGAGACCGTGGAGGCAACGCTGCCGGCCGAGGCCCTGATCGTCAAGACGATCGGCGACGAGGTCATGATCGTCTCTCCCGATCCGGTGACCCTCACGGAGTGGGCGGTGGGATTCCTGGGACTCTTCCAGGAGCGACCACAGCCGCGGGTCGGGGTCCACCGCGGACGCGCCGTGTACCGCGACGGCGACTACTTCGGCAGTGAGGTGAACCTCGCCCACCGGCTGGTCGCCCGTGCGCTCGGCGGGGAGGTGATGGTCACCGCCGCCATCGTCGACGCGATCGGCGAGTCCGGTTACCTGGAGTTCGACCCGATCGGAGCCGTCGAGCTGAAGGGATTTCCGAACCCGGTCGACCTGTTCGTCGCCCGTGCCCGGGAGCCCGACGCCGCCGCCGAGGAGGAGGCGCCGAGGTAGGCGGTGGCGGGGTGCTGCGGATGGCATCCCCGCGCCCGCTTAAGATCGCCGGCATGGGTGCGAGAGAGGACGCCCTGGAGAGCCTCGCACAGGCCGTGCGCCGCGGCGGCCTGTTGGAAGGGGCCTCGTCGGGGGTGGTGATGGTCTCGGGCGGTGCGGATTCGGCGTGCCTGGCGGCGGCCCTTTCGCGGGCCGTGGGTCCCGAGCATGTTCATGCGCTCCACGTCAACTACGGTCTGCGCGATTCGGCTGACCGCGATGAGCGCGTATGCCGCGACCTCTGCTCCCGCCTGCGGATCGACCTGCACATCGACCGGCCGCAGCACCTCGAGGGAAACCTCCAATCTGCGGCCCGCGACTTCCGCTACGCCGCCGCCGAACGGCTGCGTGTCCGCACCGGTGGTGACTGGATCGCAACCGGCCACACGCGCACGGATCTCGCGGAGACCCTCGTCTACCGGCTCGCCGTCTCGCCCGGGGTGCGGAGCCTTCGCTGCCTACCCGCGCAGAGCGGCCGCGTGATCCGCCCCCTGCTCGACCTGGAGCGTGGCGAGCTGCGTCAACTCGCCGTCGATGCCGCCCTCCCGTTCGCGGACGACGAGACCAATCTCGATCCGGCATTTGCCCGCAACCGGATCCGCGCCGAGGTCCTCCCGGTGCTCCGCGACCTGAACCCGGCAGCTGAGCGCAACATCGCCGAGACGCAGGCCGAGATGATCGAGGAGGCGCGGCTGCTCGAGCGGGTGGTGCTGGAGGCGCTGGAAGCCGCCGGGTCCGGCGCCGGATCGGTGGCGATCCGAGCCGACGCGCTGGAGGGGTCCGAGCCCGCGCTGCGCCGCCTCGCCCTTCGTGCACTGGCCGAGCGGGCGGCGGGCCGCGCGGTGCCGCTTTCGAGGCGTCGTGCGGGTCAGATCATGCGACTGGCGCTGATGCCCGAGGGCGGCGAGGTCGACCTCGGCCACGGCGTCACGGCGATTTGCGAAGCAGGGCTGATCCGCTTCGAGACGTCTTCCGAGGCCGACGCCGCTCCGGCCCCCGCGCCGCTCAGGGTGCCCGGGACCTGCCGGTTCGGCGAGTGGGAGGTCCGCGCGGAGCTTCGCGCGGGGCCCGTGGAGCCCGTGGGGCCGGACCTGGCGACGCTCGATGCCGAGGCGCTCGGCGAGGAGCTGGTGGTGCGGACGTGGCGGGACGGAGACCGGATGCGCCCCCTGGGCATGAGCGGGACCAAGAGCCTCCAGGACCTCTTCACGGACCGAGGCGTCCCGCGGTCCCTGCGCCATCACCTCCCCGTGGTGACCGCGGCCGGGCGAGTCGTCTGGGTCGCGGGCGTCGCGGTCTCGGAGGAGTTCCGCCTTACGCCCGATGCTCGCGAGGTCGCGGTGCTCACAGCGCGCGTGCTGGACTGAGTCGCTGAACATAGACTCCCGCCGCTATGGATGACTCGGCGATCGGCGAGACGCTCGTCCCTGCGGACGAGCTCCAGCGCCGGGTCCGGGATCTGGCGGCGGAGATCAGCCGGGACTACGAGGGCCGCGATCTCGTCCTGATCGGGATCCTCAAGGGGGCAGTCCTGTTCCTGGGCGACCTGATGCGGTCGCTCGATGTTCCGTGCGAGATCGACTTCATGGCGGTCTCGAGCTACGGCTCGGAGACCGACTCGTCGGGCGTCGTGCGCATCCTCAAGGACCTCGACGCCTCGATCGAGGGCCGGGATGTCCTGATCGTCGAGGACATCATCGACTCGGGCCTCACCCTTCACTACCTCCTGCGGAACCTCCGGGCGCGAAACCCGGCCTCCCTGGAGGTGTGCGCCCTCCTCACCAAGCCCGAGCGCAGACGGGTTGATCTTCCGATCCGCTACGTCGGCTTCGAGATCCCGAACCGCTTCGTGATCGGCTACGGGCTCGATTTCGCACAGAGGTACAGGAACCTCGACTACGTCGCCGTCCTCGAGACCCAGGAGGGTTGACCGGGACGGATCCTCGGTGTACGTTCGGCCACGCACGGATTCGACGCGCGCCGGGAGGCGACTTGAAGGCCGGTCCCGTCGCCCATGTGATCGTCCGGCGCCCCTGACGCCCTTGGTACGCTGATCCAGGCGTTGCTGGGGAACGTAATGGCGTATTGCCCTGCCGGAAGCAGAGTACCCTCGGGTGAGTAGATGAGGCGATTCTTTAGAAGCGCGGCGTTCCCGATCCTGATCGTGATCGTGCTCGCGTTCTTCGCGCAGAAGCTGATCAGCGGTCCGTCCGACGAGACCCCGCCCACCTACGACGCGTTCGTCTCGCAGGTCAAGCACGATCCCTCCTCGATCGAGTCCGTCACGTTCGACCAGAAGTCGAGTTCCATCACGGTCGAGCAGCCGGACGGCAAGAGCTACTCGATGGGCTATCCCACGTCGGGTAACGCCCAGCCTCAGCTCATCACCCTCCTCGGGAAGCAGGGGATCACCACCAAGGTCGAGGGCACGGGCGGCTCCAGCTTCCTCTCGATCCTCACCTACATCCTGCCGTTCCTCCTCTTCTTCGGGTTCTGGGTCTTCCTCATGAACCAGATGCAGGGCGGCGGCTCGCGCGTGATGAGCTTCGGCAAGTCGCGCGCCAAGCGCATGTCCGTCGACGCGCCCAAGATCACCTTCCGCGACGTGGCCGGGGTCGACGAGGCCGTCCAGGAGCTCCAGGAGATCAAGGAATTCCTCGAAAATCCCAAACGCTTCCAGGCGCTGGGCGCGCGCATTCCCAAGGGCGTCCTGCTCTACGGGCCGCCCGGGACCGGAAAGACGCTGCTCGCCCGCGCCGTGGCGGGCGAGGCCGGCGTGCCCTTCTTCTCGATCTCCGGCTCTGACTTCGTGGAGATGTTCGTCGGCGTCGGCGCCAGCCGCGTACGTGACCTCTTCGAGCAGGCCAAGCAGAACTCGCCCTGCATCATCTTCATGGACGAGATCGACGCCGTCGGGCGCCACCGCGGCGCCGGCATGGGCGGTGGCCACGACGAGCGCGAGCAGACGCTGAACCAGCTCCTCGTCGAGATGGACGGCTTCGAGATGAAGGACAACATCATCTTGATCGCCGCCACGAACCGGCCGGACATCCTCGACCCGGCGCTGCTGCGGCCCGGCCGCTTCGACCGCCAGATCGTGGTCGACCGGCCCGACCGCAAGGGCCGCAAGCGGATCCTCGAGGTTCACACCCGCGGCAAGCCGCTCGCCAAGAAGATCGACCTGGACGCGCTTGCCGGCCAGACGCCGGGATTCACCGGCGCCGATCTCGCGAACCTGATCAACGAGGCGGCCCTCCTCACGGCGCGCTCCAACAAGCGCGAGATCACCATGCACGAGCTCGAGGAGGGGATCATGCGTGTGATCGCCGGCCCCGAGAAGAAGAGCCGGGTGATGTCGGAGAAGGAGCGACTGGTGACCGCTTACCACGAGCTCGGCCACGCGATCGTTGGTCATCTGCTTCCGAACACCGACCCGGTCCACAAGATCTCGATCATCAGCCGTGGCCAGGCCCTCGGCGACACGATCTCGCTGCCGACGGAGGACAAGTTCCTCACGACCCGCGCGGAGCTCACCGACACGATGGCCATGACGCTGGGCGGCCGCGCGGCGGAGGAGATCATCTTCAGCGAGATCACCACCGGCGCCTCCAACGACCTCGAAAAGGTCACCGAGACGGCCAAGCAGATGGTCATGCGCTTCGGGATGTCGGAGCGCCTCGGGCCCCGCGTCTTCGGGCACGATCGCTCGCAGCCGTTCCTGGGCCGCGAGTTCTCCTCGGAGCCGGACTACTCGGACGAGATCGCGCGCGAGATCGACGACGAGATCCGCCGCATCGTCGAGGAGGCCCACCAGACAGCCAAGGACATCCTGGTGCAGCGCCGGGAGCTCCTCGACTCGATCTCCAAGATCCTCCTCGAGCGCGAGACGATCGACGCCGAGCAGTTCGCGAAGCTCCTCGACGGCGCCTCGCAGGAGGAGGTCTTCGGCGCCGAGGAGGAGGAGTCGCAGGTCCCGGACGAGCCCGAGGCAGAGGCTGAGAAGCCCGCCGCCCGTGAGGGTCCGCGTCCGGCCCCACGCCCGCGCCCCGGCTTCGCCGGCGGCACCGCCGACATGCGGGCCGACGACCCGAACGAGCGCTCCTAACGACCTCCATATCGCCTGGCGGCGCCGGTGATTACTGAACCCGTGGCGCGGCTGATGGGCATCGTGAACGTGACCCCCGACTCGTTCTCCGACGGCGGGCGGTTCCTGGCTCCCGAGCGCGCGATCGCCCACGCTCGAGAGCTGGTCGCCGGCGGTGCGGATCTGCTGGACATCGGCGGTGAGTCGACTCGTCCCGGCGCTCGGGCGGTCAGCGCCGAGGAGGAGCTCACCCGGGTCGCCCCGGTTCTGGCCGGGCTCGATGACCTGTCGGTGGCGATCTCGATCGACACGTCGAAGGCGCCGGTCGCCGAGGCGGCCTTGGACGCCAGCGCCGAGATCGTCAATGACGTCACCGCCCTGCGCTCCGATCCGGCCCTTGCGGGATTGTGCGCCGAGCGGGAGTGCGTCGTCGTCCTGATGCACATGCAGGGCACGCCGCGCACCATGCAGGAGAACCCCACCTACGACGACGTCGTCGACGACGTCAAGGCCTTCCTCGCCGAGCGAATCGAGTTCGCGGTGGGCGAGGGCATCGATGCGGAGCGCATCTGGATCGATCCGGGGATCGGGTTCGGGAAAACCGTGCGTCACAACCTCGAGCTGATTCGCCGGCTGGGCGAGCTCCGCGAGCTGGGACGGCCGATCGTCGTGGGCGCTTCGCGCAAGCGGTTCATCGGAACGCTCACCGGTCGTGAGGTCGACGACCGGCTCGGCGGGACCATCGCGAGCAGTGTCCTCGCGATGAAGGCCGGCGCCGACGTGTTGCGGGTCCACGACGTGGCCGAGGTCCGGCAGGCGTTGATCGTCGCCGAGGCCGTCCTGGCCGCGCGCCCAGGCTGAGCGCGCACGCTTGCCTTCGTCGCCGCGCTGGTACGTTCCGCGCGTGGAAGCGGATGGGGGGCAGCTGGCGTCGGTCGACGTGGAGATCCGCGGCCTGTCGATCTTCACCCACCACGGTGTCACCGAGGCCGAGCGGGAGACCGGGCAACGCTTGGAGATCGACGTCAGCTTCGACGTCCCGGACTGCGACGCCGTCCTCACCGACCGCCTCGAGGACACCGTGGACTACGCCGAGGTCTGCGACATCGTGGCCCTCGGAGCCACCGAGCGCAGTTACAAGACGCTCGAGCGCCTTTGCCACGTGATCGCCGAACGGCTGATGGAGCGCTTCTCCTGCGAGTCGGTCCGGGTCCGCGCCGCGAAGCCCGAGCCGCCGTTGCCGCTGGCAGTGGAGCAGGTCGCGGTGGAGGTGGTTCATGACCGGACCTCGTCCGGCGATGACGAGGACGACGCCGAGGCGTGAGCGGCCGGATCGGTTACCTGGGCCTCGGATCCAATGTCGGGGATCGCGAGTTCCACCTACGCGCCGCTCTCGCTTCCCTTGGCGAGCACGGCGTGGAGGTGGCGGCGGTCTCCTCTCTATATGAGACCGAGCCCGTCGGAGAGGTCCTCGATCAGCCGGACTTCCTGAACGCCGCGGCTCGCATCCGGACCGAGCTCGAGCCCGAGCAGCTGCTCGACGTCTGCAAGACCATCGAGGTGGAGCAGGGACGCATGTTCGGCGGGCAGCGACACGGCCCGCGGCCACTCGACATCGACCTGTTGCTGCTCGGTGACATCGAGCTCAGCACGGAGCGCCTGACGCTCCCGCACCGCGAGGTTACGAGCCGGAGATTCGTGCTCGCGCCGCTACTGGAGCTGGATCCCGGCCTCGCGCTGCCCGATGGAACGCGCCTTGCGGACGCGCTCGAGAGATTGGGCCCCGGACAGCGCGCCGGCCGCGTCGGCTCTCTCTAGCCCGGTTCAGCCCGCCGCTGCGGCCTGCGCCTCCCGCACGGGCTCCAGCCAGCTCGCGGGCAGGACCGGTGGCGCTTGGCCGGGGAAGTCCGGGATCGCGCGTACGGCCAGCTCGCCCGCGGGCCGCTCGACGATCGCTGTCCGGAGGTCATCCAGCGTCATCGCCAGTCGCAGGCTGGCGGCGATCTGCAGGTCGGCCGCCGTTGGGGGGTCTGATCCCAGCACTCCCTCACGGATCCAGTCGTCGACTCGCTTCAGCCAACCCGGCAGCGAGACAAGGTCGTGGCGCACCGCATCGTCGCCGGCTCGGTTCATGCGGGTGGCGGCCGCGACGATCGGCGCCGCGGTCTTCACCGCCAGCCCGATCGGGATACCGAGCTTGGCACCCTGCGCGTAGCTCGCG
Source organism: Solirubrobacterales bacterium (assembly GCA_045805825.1). GTDB lineage: Bacteria > Actinomycetota > Thermoleophilia > Solirubrobacterales > 70-9 > AC-56. The sequence goes on along the minus strand of JBJMKM010000075.1, from coordinate 4,461 downwards.
AGCGGTGCCCGGTCGCGCTTGAGCGCATTCCAAAGGATCCGCCTGACCGCCGGCTGGAGGACCTCCTCGCCCCAGCGCTCGGCGTCCTCCACCGCAACGCGCCGCTCGGGATCGGAGGGGTAGAGCGGGGGATCGGGCACAAGCTCGTCGAGCTCGCGGGCGATCTCACGGGAGCCGGTGAGCTTTTGGCCGCCGATCGAGAGTGAGGGAACGGTGTTCGAGGGAAACCGAAGCGCGCGGAGCGCGCCTCGCGAGATCACGGGCATGAGATCGATCCTGCGATAGGGGATTCCCTTGAGCTCCAGCATCCGCCGCGCCGCCATCGCCGGATGCGAGCCGGGAATCACGTAGAGCTTCGCGTCGAGGTGGTCGGCCGGGGTCATCGCGCGGGCATCGTATTGCCTGGCAGTGCGGGTGGCACTGGATAATCCCCGGCGTGCTGCTGGCCATCGACGTCGGAAACACGCAGAGCCACCTGGGGCTCTTCAACGGGAGCGATCTCGTCGAGCACTGGCGCTTTGCGACGCGCGCCGAGGCGACCGCCGACGAGCTGGCCGTGCGCGTGTCGACCCTTCTGGCACTCCGAGGGCTGGAGACCGGGGCAGTCGACGGATCGATCGTCTCGTCGGTCGTTCCGCAGCTCACTCCGGAGTACTTCGGGATGAGCGAGCGCTACCTGAACGGAGGCTGTCTGATCCTCGGACCCGGAGTCAAGACGGGGATGGCGATCAAGCTCGACAATCCGCGCGAGCTCGGGGCGGACCGGCTGGCGAACGCCGTTGCCGCGTACGACCGACTGGGCGGCCCGTGCGCGGTCGCCGACTTCGGGACCGCCATCACCTTCGACGTCGTCTCCGAGGCCGGGGAGTATCTGGGCGGCGTGATCGGCCCGGGCGTCGAGATCTCGATGGAGGCGCTGGCACAGCGTACGGCCCAGCTGCCTCCGATCGAGCTGGGCGAGCCGCCCAGCGCGGCCGGAGGAGTCATCGGTCGCAGCACTCAACAGAGCCTGCTGTCGGGCATCACCTACGGCTTTGCCGGGGCGGTCGACGCCATTGCCGGCCGGATCCAGCGCGAGCTCGGCGAGGAGACCAGCTTCGTCGCCACGGGCGGGCACGCGCCGGCGATCGTGCCGTTCTGCGAGCTGATCGACGAGGTCGACGACCTGCTGACGCTCACCGGCCTACGCTTGATATGGGGGCAGAACCGATGAGCCGGGCGCCTCTCACATCTCCGTTCCGAATCGGCGACGTCGAGATCGCCAACCGCGTCCTGCTCGCGCCGCTCGCCGGGATCGGCAACTGGTTCGTGCGCGTGCAGGCGCGCCGCCACGGAGCCGGCCTGGCGGTTTCCGAGATGGTCTCGAGCTTCGGGCTTCACTTCCGCAACGAGCGCACGATGACCGAGCTCCTGCGCATCCATCCGTCGGAGCACCCGGTGTCGATCCAGCTGTTCGGGCACGATCCGGAGGTGATGGCGTCCGGCGCTGCAGTTGCGGCGGAGGCGGGCGCCGACCTGATCGACATCAATATGGGTTGCCCGGTCCGCAAGGTCCGCAAGGTCGGAGCCGGGGCGGAGCTGCTGCGCCGCCCAGAGCTGGCCGTGGCGCTGGCGCGAGCCGCGGCCGAGGGATCCGGGCTACCCGTGACGGTCAAGCTGCGGTCCGGGATCGAGCCGGGCGACCGCTCGGGCGTCGACCTCGCCGTGCGGCTGGTGGAGGAGGCCAGGGTGGCGGCGATCGCACTCCATCCGCGAAGCGCCGTGGTGCGGCACAAGGGCGCTCCCGACTACGGACTTGTCAGCGAATTGGTTGACCGCCTCGATGGCTCCGGTGTGCCGGTGATCGTCTCCGGCGGGTTGGACACCGCGGAGCGGGTGCGCCGGGCCCACCGGGAGTCCCGCGCCGACGCCGTGATGATCGCCCGTGGTGCCCTGGGCAACCCTTGGATCTTCGAGGAGCTGACCGGGCGGCGCGCAGCGCCACCGACCGACGAGGAGATCGTTCGGGAGCTCCTGTGGACGATGGAAGGCGCCGAGCGGCACCTCGGGCCGCGCCGCGCGGGGCAGTATGCGAAGAAGTTCTATCCCTGGTACCTCGAGCGCATGGGATTGACACGCCGCGAGGCGGGTGCCTTCCAGCGCACCCGGGATCTGGACGAGGCGAGAGCGCTGCTCAACGAGGTCGTAAAGACGCCTGCACTCGCCGCGTAACGGCGGTTCCGGGACGGAAAACGCCCCCGCTATAATCGCCCGCCTGCCCGACCCGCGAGCGCGCTGTACGCGCCGCGTTCGGGTTTTTGTTTCGTCATCGACCGGGACGCCGCCAGGGCGGTTTCTCAAGACACAGGGGACGAGGTTTCAGTCACGTGGCTCGCGAATCACTGATCACCCAGGAAGGGCTGGACAGGCTCCGAGAGGAGCTCAACCAAATGACCACCGTGAAGCGCCGCGAGGTTGCCGCCCGCATCAAGGAGGCGCGCGAGTTCGGCGACATCATGGAGAACTCCGAGTACGACGACGCCAAGAACGAGCAGGCCCTGCTCGAGCAGCGGATCGCACAGCTCGAGGAGCGTCTCCGCCGCGCAACGGTCGTCGACGAGAAGCAGCTCGACACCGACACGGTCAACGTCGGCGTCCGCGTCCACGTAAAGGACCAGAAGTCCGGCGATTCCAAGAAGTTCCAGATCGTGGGATCTGCCGAGGCGGACCCCGCCCAGAGCAAGCTCTCGAACGAGTCGCCCATCGGCAAGGCCCTCGTGGGCCACAAGCGGGGCGACGTCGTCACCGTCGAGGTCCCGCGCGGGCCAAAGCGCAAGCTCAAGATCACCAAGATCGAGACTGCCTGATCCCGCCGCGTCCGTTGGCCGGCGATAGTCTCGCCGGCCGATGAGCGAGCGCGACCCGACAGAGCCGCCGGAGCGGTCCGAGTCGCACGTCATTGCCGAGCGGCGCGAGAAGCTCGCGCGGCTGCGTGATTCTGGCGTCGAGCCGTTCCCGCACTCGTTCGAGGGGCGGACGGAGATCGCGGCGGTGCGAGCCGCTCACGAAGGCTTGGGTGCCGGCGAGGAAACCGAGGATCGCTACCGAGTGGCCGGCCGGATCGCGGCGCGGCGCGGGCATGGCGGGGCCGCCTTCCTCGATCTCGTGGACGGCTCCGGGCGAATCCAGCTCCACGCGCGGGAGGACATCCTCGGCACGGAGTCCTTCGAGGCACTGATCGGGCTCGATCTGGGCGACATCGCCGGGGTCGAAGGCACTGTCTTCGCTACCAAGCGGGGCGAGCTCTCGCTGCGGATCGACGACTGGACCCTGCTCGCCAAGAGCCTGCGGCCACCGCCGGACAAGTTCCACGGACTCGAGGACGTAGAGGTCCGCTACCGCCACCGCGAGCTGGACCTCATCGCCAACCTCGAGGTCCGCGAGCTGTTCATCAAGCGGGCCGGGGTGATCGCGACCGTTCGCGAGTGGCTCGACGAGCGTGGGTTCGTCGAGGTGGAGACGCCGGTGCTCCAGCCGCTCTACGGGGGAGCGCTCGCGCGGCCCTTCACGACCCACCACAACGCGCTCGACCGTGACCTGTATCTGCGAATCGCGACCGAGCTGTACCTGAAGCGCTTGATCGTCGGCGGCATCGACCGCGTGTACGAGCTCGGCAAGGACTTCCGCAACGAGGGGATCTCGTTCAAGCACAACCCCGAGTTCACGATGGTCGAGTGGTACGAGGCCTACGCCGACTACACCGACGAGATGCGCCGCGTGGAGGAGATGGTCGCCCTGGTCGCGACCGAGTGCGCGTACGAAGGCGACATCGACTTCACGCCGCCGTGGCCGCGGGTCACCCTGCGCGACGCCATCTTCGAGAAGACCGGCGTCGACGTCCTGGCAAATCGCGAGCGCGACGGGCTCGTCGCCGCGATCGAGGCGACCGACCGCGTGGACCTGCCCACCGAGGACCGCAGCTGGCCGCAGCTCGTCGACGACCTGCTGTCGAAGTACGTCGAGCCCGAGATCCGCGAGCCGCAGTTCATCGTCGACTACCCCGTCGAGCTGTCGCCGTTCGCGAAGGCGCACCGCAGCGAGCCCGGCCTCGTCGAGCGCTTCGAGGTGTTCGCCGACCGGATGGAGTTCGGCAACGCCTTCACCGAGCTCAACGATCCCGACGAGCAGCGCGCGCGCTTCGAGGAGCAGCGCCGCCAGACCGCCGCCGGCGACGAGGAGGCGCAGCCGTTCGACGAGGACTTCCTCCGCGCGCTCGAGCACGGCATGCCGCCCACCGGCGGGGTGGGGATGGGCGTCGACCGGCTGGTCATGATCCTCACCGGGAGGACCAGCATCCGGGAGGTCGTCCTCTTCCCGGCGATGCGCACCTGAGTGCCCGTTTTGCGGGCCTTTTCACGGGTTCGCGCATGACCTTCCGGATACCGGGGAAAACCCGCTTCAACAGCCGATTTCGTCGACTCC